>JAUWXS010000131.1 GCA_030616265.1 Dehalococcoidia bacterium | reverse complement strand
CTAACCCCTGTAGGGTGGGATTTGGTGTGGGACGAAAAACTCAGGGGGGCGGGGTAGATTGCCAATACCACCCATCAATGATATACTCTGACCAACCTCAAATGAGGAGACTTTGCTTATGAAACGGGCTGACGGGCGTGCCTACGACGAACTAAGACCGGCCAAAATAACCCCCGGCTTCCAGAGCTTTGCCGAAGGCTCGGCGCTGATTGAGCTGGGCAAGACCAGGGTGCTCTGCTCGGTTAGCGTCGACGAGAAGGTGCCCCCTTTCCTGAGGGGAGGTGGTACCGGCTGGATTACCGCCGAATACGGCATGCTGCCCCGCTCCACCGTCACCCGCAGCCCCCGCGAAGCATCCATGGGCCGCGTTGCCGGCCGGAGCCAGGAAATCCAGCGCCTCATCGGGCGCTCGCTGCGGGCGGTAACCGAACTCGCCGACCTGGGGGAAAGGACATTAATCGTTGACTGCGATGTGCTGCAGGCCGACGGCGGCACCAGAACGGCGGCTATTACCGGCGCCTATGTCGCCCTGCACCAGGCGCTCAAGACCCTGGCTAATATGGGGGTGATAGCCTCGATACCGCTGATAAGCGCCGTCGCCGCCACCAGCGTGGGTATCGTCCACAACCAGCAGTTATTAGACCTCTGCTACGATGAAGACTGCAATGCCGCCGTTGATTTTAACGTGGTGATGACCAGCCAGAAAGAGTTCGTCGAGATACAGGGGACGGCCGAGGGCAAACCCTTCACCAGGGAGACCATTGACTCACTGATAGCTCTCGCCGAGAAGGGCATCGACCAGCTCTTCGAAATTCAACAGGCTGCCCTGCAGACACTTTAGCCGCTCAGGGTCTTACCTGCCCGCTGCCGAAGATAATCCACTTGTAGCTGGTCAGCTCTCTAACCCCCAATGGACCCCGGGCGTGGAACTTCTGGGTGCTGATGCCCACCTCCGCCCCCAGCCCGAACTGGCTGCCGTCGGTAAAGCGGGTGCTGGCATTGGCGTAGACACAGGCGGCATCCACCTCGTTGAGGAAGCGCATGGCAGCCCCGTATTCCTCGGTTAGAATTGCCTCGGAATGCCCCGAGCCGTAGCGCTCGATGTGCTCCAGCGCCTCGTCCAGGGAATCGACTACCTTAATCGCCGCCACCAGGGAGAGAAACTCCTTGCCCCAATCTTCGTCGGTGGCCGGCTTCAGCTTGAGGGAAGGCTTGGACTTAAGTATCGCCATCGCCCGCTCATCGCAGTGCATCTCCACCCCAGCTTTAGCCAGCTCCGCCGCCGCCAGGGGCAGATATTTTTGAGCAATATCGGCATGGACCAGAATGGTATCCAGAGCGTTGCAGACGGTGGGGCGCTGCACCTTGGCGTTAAAGACAATCGCCACCGCCCTATCTATATCGGCGCTCTTATCGACATAGGTATGGCAGACACCGATGCCCCCCGCCACCACCGGCATGGCAGCATTATCCCTGACCAGCTTTATCAGGCCGGCCCCACCACGGGGGATTATCAGGTCGATATACTGGCGCATCTGGAGCATATCGTCAACCAGCGCCCGGTCGGTATTCTCAATGAACTGCACCGCCCCGTCGGGGACGCCGGCCCGTGTCACCGCATCCTGGACGACCTTAGCCAGGGCGCTGTTGGAGTGGACCGCCTCCCTGCCCCCCCTCAGGATAATAGCGTTGCCCGACTTGAGGCAGAGGACGGAGATGTCTATGGTAACGTTGGGGCGGCTTTCGTAGATGGCGCCGATTACCCCCAGCGGCACCCGTCTCTTGCCCAGCTGCAGGCCGTTGGGCAGGGTGCGCATTTCAAACACCTCGCCCACCGGGTCGGGCAGCGCCGCCACCGCCAGCACATCGCTGGCTATGGCTTCAAGGCGCTCGGGGGATAGCATCAGCCCGTCAAGCATGGCGGCGTTCATCCCCGAGGAGTGAGCTTCGTGGTAGTCGAGCTGATTGGCCGCCAGTATTGCCTTCTGCTTGGCTACAATGTCGGCGGAAATATTATGTAAAGCTTTGTTCTTGCCCTCAGCCGAGAGGTCAGCCATGCGCCGCGAAGCCGCCTTGGCTGCCTTAGCCTTTTCTTCCAGTTCTGCCTTAGCTGATTTCATTTTTTCGGCCCCCTTAGACATTTACTCACCAACCCTCCCCCTGTATCCCCCTCCCTTGTAAGGGAGGGGGAAGTTGTTTTTTATGAAGAGGGGCTTCGCCCCTCTTAAACTCCCCGTTATTACTCCGTTGGTTTGGTAAGCCGCCCGTTCCCCCTGAAATAATAGCTGTATATCGGCGGCACCGCATGAATTACCCGGTTAACCTTCTTTCGGATATACCAGTCGCCCCTACGCCCATCTTCCAGTTCAATCACATAGCCATCACCATCGCTAAAGCGCAGGTACTCCTGGAGAACAAACTCGCCCCGCCAGCCGGCTCTTGATTCAACATAGAAACGGTATTTAATACTGACGGCGTCCTGTTCACCTCCCGGAATATGAAGTTTGCCTATGCCCACTTCAGAACTTTGCTTTCTAGACC
>JAUWXS010000071.1 GCA_030616265.1 Dehalococcoidia bacterium | reverse complement strand
GCGAAAATGAAGGCCGGCGCCCCCGACAAACCCAAAGCGAGCAAAAAGAAGGCTAAGGCTGCCGCCGCTAAAGAACCCAAGGCAGAAGCTGCCGTAGAGGAGCCGAAGGCTGAAGTTGTCGAAGAGCCTGAAGCTGCTGCCGAAGAACCCAAGTCCAAAGCCGCCGAAGAGCCTGAAGTCGCCGCTGAGGAGCCCAAGGCTAAAGCCGAAGAACCCAAGGCAGAGGCTGCTGAGGAGCCTGAGGCTGCCGCCGAGGAGCCCAAGGTTGAGACTGCCGAAGAACCGGAAGCCAGCGTAAAGAAAGAACCTAAAGCAAGCAAGGAGGAACCAGAATCAGGCACCACTGAAGAACCCGCAACCAGCGAGGAACCAGCCGAACCAACCACCGAAACAAGCGAGGAGCAATCATGAACGAAAAAGAAAACCCTGAAGAACAAGAAGACAAGGAAGAACAGGAAGCCCCGGAGACACGAGAAAGCCCGGAAGTAGTAAAAAGTATGAAGGACCTGGTCGAATACATCGCCAAAGCCATTGTCAATGCGCCTGACGATGTAGTTGTCACCGATGAGACCGACGAGCAGGGCATCGTGCTCAAACTTCAGGTCGCCGATGACGACAAGGGAAGGGTTATTGGCAAGCAAGGTCGTGTCGCTCAAGCTATGCGCACCCTGATAAGAGTAGTCGCCGCCAAAGCGGGCACCAGAGCTGCTCTGGAGATTATATAACCATCGCTCAATAACCAGGCATGAAATCGTCCGGGCTAGAGTTTATTACTATCGGTCAGATCCTAGCCCCGTGGGGTGTTAAGGGCAAGCTAAGGGTAGAGGTCATTACTGATTTCCCCCACCGCCTCGCCCCCCACTCCCAGGTTTATGTTGGCCGCCAGCCTATGACCATTGCCGCCGCCGAGTGGCAAAAGGGCAAGGCAATAATCAAGCTGGACGCCATTGATAGCCTTGAACAGGCGGAAGGGCTGCGGGGGCAGGCGCTGGAAATACACCACAGCCAGCTACAATCACTCCCCGAAGGACGGTACTACCACTTTCAGCTCATCGGGCTTGAGGTATGGACTACGGAAGGCAAGCTGCTGGGCAAGGTCGTACGTATTTTAAGCGATAAGAGCAACGATAACTACGTGGTCGGCGGCGACCAGGGAGAGATTCTAATTCCCGCCATTGAGGATGTGGTCAAAGCCATTGACCTTGAAAGCGGGCGGATAACCATCGAGGTTATAGAAGGACTGCTAAACCTTAACCGCTAGGTCTGGACTCCGGGCCTTCTCCTTCTCCGCCTCCTCACCACATGGAGGCGAGCCAGAGAGCGGCGCAGCGCCGCCTCAGCCTGAGCCATATCCACCCCGGGAACATGCTCCGCCAGCTTTTCTTCAGCCCGACGCTTGGCTTCTTCAGCCCTAGCTACATCAATCTCCTCAACCCTCTCGGCGGCATCAGCCAGGACGATAATCCGGTCGGAGCGCGCTTCGATAAAGCCGCCGGAAATAGCCAGGTAGAACTCCTCCCCACCCTTTTTAATTAACAGCTCGCCGGGCAACAGCGTGGTCATCAGCGGGGCGTGGTGGGGCAGGATGCCCAGCTGACCTTCAACCCCCGGAGCGATAACCTCATCCACGTCATCGGAGAAGACCTCTCGCTCCGCAGTAACAACATCAAGCCTGGTAGTAGCCATTAACTCCAAACCTATTCCTGCAAACTCTTTGCCACCTCCACCGCCTCATCTATATTACCTACCATATAGAAGGCTTGCTCGGGCAGCATGTCATGCTGGCCTTCCAGAATTTCCTTAAAGCCGCGCACCGTTTCCGCTATCGGAACGTACTTGCCCGGCCGGCCGGTAAAGTTCTCGGCGACGAACATCGGCTGGGATAAAAATCTCTGTATGCGGCGGGCTCGAGCCACCATGAGCTTGTCCTCCTCGCTGAGCTCTTCAATGCCAAGGATGGCGATTATATCCTGCAAGTCCTTGTAGCGCTGCAATACCCTCTGCACCCCGCGAGCCACATTATAGTGCTCCTCCCCGACGATGGTGGGGTCGAGAATACGCGAGGTCGAGGTCAGGGGGTCAACGGCGGGATAGATACCCTGCTCGGTCAGAGAGCGCTCCAGGGCAACAACGCCGTCGAGATGGCCAAAGGTGGTGGCTACTCCCGGGTCGGTATAGTCGTCGGCGGGTACATAGATAGCCTGGAAAGAGGTAATCGAACCTTTCTTGGTGGAGGTAATCCTCTCCTCAAGCTCGCCGACCTCGGTGGCCAGTGTCGGCTGGTAGCCCACCGCCGAAGGCATGCGCCCCAAAAGCGCCGATACCTCCATGCCGGCCAGGGTATAGCGATAGATGTTATCGATAAAGAGCAGGACGTCCTGCCCCTCTTCGTCGCGGAAGTATTCGGCCATGGTCAGGCCGGTCAGCCCCACCCGCAGGCGGACGCCGGGCGGCTCGTTCATCTGCCCGAAGACCATCACCGTCTTGTCGATGACGCCCGACTCCTTCATCTCGTTCCAGAGGTCGTTACCTTCGCGGGACCTTTCGCCGATACCGGTGAAAACGGAAAAGCCTCCGTGCTCGGTGGCAATATTGCGGATGAGCTCCATAATGATGACCGTCTTGCCCACCCCGGCACCGCCATAGGCACCCACCTTACCCCCCTTGGTAAAGGGGGTAATCAGGTCAATCACCTTGAGGCCGGTCTCCAGAACCTCGGTGGTGGTCTCCTGCTCTTCCAGAGAAGGCGGCGGGCGGTGCACTGCCCAGTGCTCCTTGGTCTTCACCGCGCCCAGCTCATCCAGAGGCTCACCCATAACGTTAAACAGGCGCCCCAGGGTAGCTTTACCCACCGGCACGGTGAGGGCAGCGCCGGTATCTACCGCCTCCACCCCCCGCTCCAGCCCGTCGGTGGACGACAACGCTAGGCAGCGGACCCAGTTATTACCAATATGCTCCTGGGCTTCGAGGACAAGCTTGTCCCCATCGGTGGCAACCTCTATAGCGTTGAAAAGGGCCGGGAGCTCATCAGGGGGGAACTCGATATCGACTACCGTCCCTATTACCTGAGCTACTTTTCCCTTAGCCATAGTTACCCCCTATTTAATCTTCTTCATCGGCATAAAACCCAGCACCTTCTTATGCCTGTAATAAGACACACCATCCACTATCTTCGATTCGATTCTCCCCGCATATTCCAGGGAAAAGAGAAAGCTCTCCAGCTCCTCTTTTGACAAATTTATGTCATTCGATGTCAACACTTCCAATAAATCGTCTAGGGTATAAGCGACATAAGGATGAAAGCGAAGAAACTCTTTGAGCAAAGCGCCTGCCTCACCACTCCTCTTCTCGTAATCACTACTGGTAATAGGCATAGTAAAACCTCCTCCTTCTTCTTAGGCTAAAGCCGCAGCTCCGCCGGTAATATCCAGGAGCTCTCTAGTTATTGACTCCTGCCTTGCTTTATTATACATCAATGACAGGTCTTCAATCAGCTCGTTGGCATTATCGCTGGCATTACGCATAGCCACCATCCGAGCCGACTGCTCGCTGGCAATCGATTCCAGAATGGCGTGATATACCTGCATCTCGACAAACCGGGGCAAAAGCTCACCCAGCACCGCCGCCGGACCCGGTTCGTATATATAGTCCACGTTCTGCGCCTGGGGTATCTCCGCCGGTTCTACGGGAAGTATCTGTTTCATAATCGGTTTCTGCACCATGATTGAAACAAACTGGGCATAAACCAGGTAGACCTGGTCTACCACCCCGTCGGTATAATCATCAATAACGATACGAGATATCGGCAGCGTGTCCAGCAGGCTGGGTTTGTCGCCGAGCCGGGTAAACTCGGCGCGAATATCACGCCCGTACCGCCTCATAAACTCCAGCCCCTTGCGACCAATGGTAATAAGGCTGACCGGTACACTCTGCCCCAGGATAAGGCTCGCCGTCTGGCGGTTGATATTGGCGTTAAGCCCGCCGCACAGACCCCGGTCCGGGGTGATATGCACAACGGCGATTTTGCTCACCGGACGGCTCTGAAGCAGGGGATGTAAGGCTTCAGTGCCTCTGGACAGGGCCGCCAGGTCGGCAAGCACCTGAGTAATTTTATCAGAATACGGGCGCCCTGCCAAGCCGCGTTCCTGCGCCCGCTTCATCTTCAGGGTGGCAATCATCTCCATGGCGCGGGTAATCTTGGCCGTGGACTGAATGCCCTTTATTCTGCGACGTATTAGACGAATATTAGCCAATTTTTAGAACCCCACTCCCTGTGTCTCCCTCTCCTATTTTCTATCTGGTCAGTGCGAGTCCCTCGGCTTAACTTATATTGTCATTGCGAGGAGTCCCTCGGCTTAAATTCTATTGTCATTGCGAGGAGTCCTTCGCAGAAGGACGACGAAGCAATCTCAATCTTTATCTACC
>JAUWXS010000055.1 GCA_030616265.1 Dehalococcoidia bacterium | reverse complement strand
ATTGCAGATAAGCGGGAATTGTAGCTTTTCGTCCTGCTGGGTGAGCCCCGCCATTCTCATTCTTTCCATTACCGAGTAACAGTACTCGATGCCGTAGCCGATGCAGCTGACGGTCGGATCCGTTATAATCAGTTCGTCGGATACACCGAGATTGCCCAGCAGAATATTAAGCTGCTTGGCCAGGGTTATGTCTATCGGCGTCGACGAAATCACCGTGTGGTGATAGCCGATAGCGGCGGCGCCGATCTTCTTGTGGTCCCCTTCTTCCAAGGGTCCGATAATCAGGTTTTTACCCTGACAGACCTCGGCTACCTGCCTCAAGACCTCGGTATCTTTGTCATGGTTAGCCGTTCCCCAGACAATCAGGGGAACATCGATGGCGTCGGCAACTTTTTTGACCGCCGCAGTGGCTTCATCGGCACTCCGGTCTAGACCGTTGGGGTCGGTGCTTATCAGCTGCAGGCAAATCATCTCCGCCCCGTAATCGTCAATGCACTTCTTGGCCCAGGCCACCGGGTCATCGGTCACCCCTTTAAACGGCTCCAGGGCGGCTGGAGCCCAATCCTGGGGGGGCATATCCCAGACCTCCATGGCTATTCTGGGCGAGCGCGGCATCTCCCCCTCAAAGAGATAAAACGGGTAGCAGCTCTCCCCGCCAACGGTTACCGCTTTATCACCGCTGCCCAGCTTTATCTCCTTAATCCTGCCGCTATAGGCTGTCTTAGGGACTTCAAAGGCCATTCTTATCCCTCCTTACTCAAGCCGGATTCTTGCGCTTCTCGCTGCCAAACCATTCCTGGCTATACCAGTAACGCTCCCCGCTTCGCAGGTATTTTAGCTTCTCCTCACGGCTATCTAGCTTCTGCCGCCACTTCCCAGCATCCTCCCCCTCTGGTTTGCCTTCTTCAAAGGTAGCCCCCAGCACCTCCACCTCGTCCCGGCCCGGGGCCTTCTTTTTGTCAATCTTATATTCCATCCCTTTACTACCTCCTAAGTTAAGCCAGCGGCTACTTTGGCCGCCCTGACGGTGTTCATCATGAGCATGGTTATGGTCATCGGCCCCACCCCACCCGGGACCGGGGTGATAGCCTTAGCCTTCTCTTTAACAGTTTCAAAGTCAACGTCCCCACAGAGGATTCTCTTGCCCTCGGCCGTCCGGCCGATTTCGTTCACGCCCACGTCAATGACCACCACCCCCTCTTTCACCATATCGGCGGTGATATACTTGGGCTTTCCCGCGGCAACTATTAATATATCGGCTCTCCTGGTATGGAAGGTCATGTCGCGGGTCCTGGTGTGACAAATGGTGACGGTAGCGTTAGCCCCCGGCGCCTTCTGCAATAAGATATTGGCGATAGGTTTACCCACGATGTTGCTCCGCCCCACAACGACCACCTCGGCGCCCTCAATCTGGGTGCCGGAGTGGATTAAGAGCTGCTGGATACCGGCCGGGGTGCAGGGCATATAGTCCGGCTGCCCTATCATCAGCTTGCCCACGTTCACCGGGTGGAAGCCGTCAACATCCTTTTTGGGGTCAATGGCGTAGAGGACTTCCCCCTCGTTAAGGTGTTTGGGCAGGGGCAGTTGCACCAGGATGCCGTTAATCTTGGGGTCTTTATTGAGCTTGTCAATCAGGGCGATAAGCTCTTTCTGGCTGGTCTTCTCAGGGAGGTCGTACCTCTCCGAGTAGATACCCAGCTCTTGTGAGGTCTTTTCTTTAGCGCCGACATAGACCTGCGAAGCCGGGTCGGCGCCGACCAGCACCGTGACCAGCCCGGGTACCACGTTGTGCTTCGCCTTAAGCTCGGCAATCTCCTTTTTTAATTCCTCGCGAATCTCCCTGGCAACCTCGGCGCCTTTAATAAGTTGTGCCGTCATTTCTACCCCTTTCCAGCGATAAGCTTGGTCATTAAATTATTAACTGCTTTCACCGCTTTAGAACTATCGGGCAGGTCAAGCAGCGGTTTTAGCTTGATGTCATACTGAGCCACTTCCTCATCCAAGGGGATGGTGGCGGTGGGTTCAATCTTTAATCTTTGCAGTTCCTCAGTCACCATAGGGTCAAGCCCGTCGGGAACAAGATTGATGAGCACCGACTGCCGCTTCACCACCAGCTTGAGCTCGTCAACCAGCTCAATTATGCGGGCTACGGTGCGGACTCCCTTCACCGTATGGTCGGAGACTATAAGCAGCTCGTCGACATCCTGAGTAGTCCTCCGCGAAAGGTGCTCCATCCCCGCCTCGTTATCCATAACCATATAGGGATAGTTTCCCGCCAGGCTGTCGACGAACTTTCTCAGGATAAGATTGGGGTAACAGTAGCAGTCCGGCCCCTCCCCCCGACCCATGGTCACCAGGTCGAGCCCCTTAGCCTCAACTACAGACTCGTTTAGCTTAAAGTCCAGATAGGCTTCCTTGGTCATCCCGGGAGGAATATTTATCTTCTCATCGTTAAAAGAGGCGATGATTGAGCCGATTGTTTGTTTTATGTCAAGCCCTAAGCTCTCCCCCAGGTTGGCGTTGGGGTCAGCATCAATAGCCAGTACCGGTCCCGCCCCTTTCTTCATCAGGTAGCGGATAACCAGACTGGCCAGTGAAGTCTTACCGCTGCCGCCCTTTCCGGCTACAGCAATACTAAAACTCAAACGGTTGTCCTCCGTTTAAAATAGTCCGGTGACCTTGCCCGTCTTTACGTCGATATCCACTTTTCTAAAGGCTGGACTGGAACTGGTCCCTGGCATCAGGGTGATGGTACCTGCGCAGGGGCAGAGGAACTTGGCTCCGGAGTAAATCAGCACATCCCTGATAGGTAGCGTCCAGCCCTTGGGCACGCCCTTGAGAGTCGGGTCGTGGGTAAGACTCAGGTGAGTCTTGACCATCATGGTGGCGTACTCATCATATTTAGGATCGGACTCAAACCTCTTGGCTTTTGCCTCCACATCCGCTGCCCAGGACACACCGTCGGCACCATACACCTCTTTGGCAATCATAGCCACACGGTCGCGCAGCTTCATTTCTTGAGGGTAGAGGAACTTAAACTCATTCTCTTCCTCGCAGGCATCCTTAACGGCATCGGCTAATTCCAGAGCGCCGTCGCCGCCGTCGGCCCAGTGGGTGGATACGGCACAGCGGGCGCCAGCGGCTTCAGCCGCCTTCTTGACCAGGGCTATTTCGGCCTTGGTATCGGTGTGGAAGCAGTTAATGCATACCACCGGGTTGATGCCCGACTTCCGGATAACGCCGATAAGATGCAGCATATTGGGCAGACCCTTCTCCAGAAGCCCCAGGTCCTCTTTATTATAAGCCTCGGGCAGCGGAATGCCCGCCACCACTCTAGGACCGCCCCCATGCATCTTGAGAGCCCTGATAGTGGTGGTCAACACCGAAACGTGGGGTTTGAGACCACTGTAGCGGCATTTCACGTTCCAGAACTTCTCAAAGCCGATATCGGCGGCAAATCCACTCTCGGTAATGTGGTAATCGAACATCTTGAGCCCGATGCGGTCGGCGATAATCGAAGACTGCCCGACAGCGATATTGGCGAAGGGACCGGCATGAACCATGCAGGGCTGGTATTCGGCGGTGCACATCAGGGTGGGGTTGATGGTATTACGCATCCAGGCGGTCATGGCGCCGCCTACCTCAAGGTCGCCGGTGGTAACGGGATTGCCCTTCTTGTCGAAGGCAAGGGTGATATTGTCCATCCTCTCCCGCATGTCGGCTAAGTCCCGCACGATGGACAGCATAGCCATCAGCTCGGAGCTTACGGCGATGCCGAATTTGGACTGCATGGTGAAGCCATCCATACGCCCGCCCAGGCCGATGATGATGTTGCGCAAACTCTGCGCACAAAAGTCTATAATCCAGCCCATCTCCACCCGGGTGGGGTTGATGTTCAGGCGTCGCATCTTGGTAAGCCTGGCCAATTGCTCATCGTCGTAATTGCGTTCGTGCTGCATCCGGGCGGTAAGCGCCACCATAGCCAGATTATGAGCGTTCATGATATCGTTGATGTCGCCGGTAAGCCCCATAGAAAACTCGGTCATCGGAATAAGCAGGGCGTTACCGCCGCCAGCCGCCGTGCCCTTGATGTTCATCGTGGGGCCGCCCGAAGGCTGCCTCAGGGCGCCGCCGACATTCAGTCCCCGCTTGCCCATGCCTTCCATAAGGCCACAGGAGGTGGTGCTCTTCCCCTCCCCCAGCGGCGTGGGGGTTATCGCCGTCACCTCGATGTACTTGCCATCTTTCTTATTCTTGAGACGCTCGATAATCTTCATGAAGTCGAGTTTGCACACTCTACCGTAGGGGATAATCTCGTCCTTCTGCAGGTTCAGCTTCTCCCGCCACTCGTCGGGAGTCGGCATGTTCTCCTCAGCCGCCTCTGAAATCTGCCAGTCCTTCATTTTTACAGCGTCGTAGGCCACGGGAACCTCCTCATTATTATTATTTAGGGCTATCTTGCTTTGCCTGCTACCTTAGCGGCGGACAACAGGGCTTTATAGATATTTCTAACTTCACCAGCCACCTTGGGGCTGGCATCAAGTATGGGGAGATTGGCCAGGTCGGCATCGACCAGGGCCTGGTCGTAGGGGATAAAACCGAGGAATTTAAACTCGGGCAGGCTGGAGGTTATAAATTCCTTCTCGGGTTGGCTGCGGACCTTGTTAGCCACAACGGCGATATTATTTAAGCCAATTTCCTGGGCCAGCTTGGCGATTCTACGGGCGGTTTCAATGCTTCGCCTGCCTGGCTCCACGACTACAATCAATACATCTACCGCCTTAGCCGTGGCTCTTCCCAGATGCTCGACACCCGCCTCCAGATCCAGAATAACTACCTCATCTCTTCCCAGGAGCAAATGGGTAATCAGTGCCTTCAACAGGGCGTTTTCGGGGCAGTAGCAACCGGTGCCGCCCTGCTTAACCCGCCCCATTACCATTAATCTTATGCCATTATATTTTAGGGAATACTTCTCTGGCAAATCATCCACCTTGGGATTCAGCTTGAAAAAGCTGGCCGCTTTCCCCGGCGGCACTCCCGTCCGCTCCTCAATAAGCTCGCTCATCTCGGAGATAGGGGTTATCTTCTCGGCATGGGGAAAACCAAGGGTGGCAGCCAGGTTAGAATCAGGGTCGGCATCAATGGCTAAAACACCGTAGCTAGCCTCAGCGAAAGTTCGGGAAAGGAGAGAGGCTAACATAGTCTTCCCCACTCCGCCCTTACCGCTTATAGCAATCTTCATAAAAACCCTGTTTTTACCACAATAAAGCTGAGACTTTAAGGGGAAAGTTCTCAGCTCCAACCGCTAGTATTATCTGGTAACACCCAAGGTTAAGTTTAGCCCACTGTGAGATAGAAGTCAAGCAATTTTAGCTTTGGATTACTTCTTCTTC
>JAUWXS010000068.1 GCA_030616265.1 Dehalococcoidia bacterium | reverse complement strand
AATCTCATCTGGCATCTGTAGTCACGCCTTCAGCCTCACTATCGGCAAGTTTTTCCACCAGCGCTTCAGCATAAAAAATTATTGCCACGAAACATGCTTTTATGCTATCCTGAAACAGCGAAAGGTCACCGGCACTTAGTTGCCGTTGCCCTGCGCCCAGCTTGAGGTGACTATACTTTCAGACCCACTGTAATTAAGGGTCGATTTTTTTGATAGCAAAAGCACCACAGCAAAGCGGGAGGTAAAACTATGAACAGAAGTGACAAGCTCGTGGAAATCGTCGGCGTTGAGAACTTCTCCGATGACCCCAAAGCTTTAGAGACATACGCCAAGGACTTCAGTCTCCAACCAGCGGGAGTGCCCGACTATGCGGTCAAGCCCAAAGACACCCAGGAAGTGCAAAAGGTCATCCAGTTTGCCAGCGAGCACTCGCTCCCGGTGGTGCCGGTTAGCTCCTGGGTTCACTTCTATGGGGCGACCATCCCCAAGAAGGGCGGTATCATCCTCGACCTGACCAGAATGAACCGCATCTTTGAGGTTGACGAGCTTAACCGCCGGGTTAGAATGGAAGCCGGGGTAACCTGGGAACAAATCACCAGCCACCTGGCCAAGAAGGGCTTTAGAGTGATGATGCCCCTCCTCCCCCACCCCCTCCGCTCGGTAGTTACCGACCACCTGGAGAGAGAGGTTATAACCAATACCGTATACGACTACGGGGAACCGCTACAGGCCATGGAGGTGGTCTGGCCCACCGGAGAAATCTTCCGCACCGGCTCGGCCAGCGTCACCGGCTACCCCGATTCCCCCTCCAAAGGGGCCAACCCCTCAGGGCCGGGGCTGGACTTTTATAGATTTCTACAGGCGGCTCAGGGGACGATGGGGGTAATAACCTGGGCTAACCTCAAGACCGAATACCTGACCCAGAAAGATAAGATGCTTCTGGCTCCGGTTAAAGACCTCAGCCAGGTTATGGAACTTTTGTATAGAATCTTAAGGATAAGAATCGGCCAGGAGTGCCTGCTGCTGAACAATACCGACCTGGCGGCGATAATGGCTGAGGATAAGAGCAAGGACTTCACCAAGCTGCGGGCGTCCCTGCCGCCCTGGACGCTTATTCTGGTAATAAGCGGCCACCACCGGCGACCCGAGGGTAAGATTAAATACGAAGAAGCCACGCTTAATGAGATTATTAAAAACGAGTTCCCCGAAATCTCATTCAGCGACAACCTACCCGGGCTTCCCGGCTCAGGGAAGAAACTGCTGAGCATGCTCCGCCAACCCTGGCCCAAGGAAGTTAGCTACTGGAAAAACCGCTACAAGGGCGGTTGCCACAGCCTTTTCTTCATCACCAAGCCGGCGATGGCGCCGAAGTTCGTCAAGAAGATAGAAGAAATAGCCGCCAAACACGGCTACCCCATAAGCGACCTCGGCGGCTATATCCAGCCCATAGAGCATAATCGGGCCTGCCACATAGAATTTAACCTCTTCTACGACCCCACCAGCCGCCCTGAGATGGAACGAGTTCGCAATCTGTCCAGTGAAGCCGCCAAAGCCCTGCTTAAAGAAGGGGCTCTCTTTACCCGCCCCTACGGGGAGCTGGCTAAACTGGTCTACGACAGGGCCAATGGATATGCGGTAACGCTGAAAAGGGTGAAAAAGATCTTCGACCCCAAGAATATTATGAATCCGGGGAATCTGTGCTTCTAGGGAGGATAAGATGCTCAAAGGTAAAGTGAGTCTGGATGTAACCAACTTAGATAACTTTGAATACGACATGAGCAAGTGCATCAAGTGCAAAGGATGTACCTGGGTCGACCACATCTACATGCCCGGGATGACCTTCAGCACCCGCTGCCCCAGCGCCACCAGGTATCTATTCGATTCCTACGGCGCCTACGGCAAGATGAGAATCGGGACGGCCATGCTCGAAGGCAGGATGGAATACTCCGACGAACTGCTGAAGATACTCTATGCCTGCACCCTCTGTGGCGCCTGCGACGTGGGCTGTAAGCGCAACCTTGACCTGGAGATAGAGCTTACCCTTGAGGCGCTCAGGGTAAAGGCGGTCAAGGACGGCAAAGGTCCCATGCCCCAGCATAAAAAGGTAGCCCGGAATATAGCCAGCCAACACAACCGCCTCGGTTCCCCCCACCCCAACCGCAACAAGTGGCTGCCCAATGATATAAAACCGGCCGAAAAAGCCGATGTGCTCTACTTCGTCGGCTGCTCGGCGGCTTACACCAGCCCTGAGATTGCCCAAGCAACAGCCAGGATACTCAAAGCCTCGGGCACTCCCTTTATGCTCATGCCCGACGAATGGTGCTGCGGCAACGTGCTCTACTCGGTGGGCATGGTTGACGAGGCACGCGAGCTGGCTAAGCGCAATGTCGAAGAGGTAAGGAAGACGGGCGCCAAGACCCTCCTCCTCAGCTGCGCCGAAGGCTACCGAATGTGGAAGGTCGACTACCCCAAGCTCCTCAACATCTCAACTGAAGACCTGGGTTTCAAGGTAGTCCATCTGGTAGAGTTCGTCGACGAACTAATCAAGCAAGGGGCGCTTAAACTCAAAAAGCGGGTTGACCTGCGCCTGACCTATCACGACTCGTGCAGCCTGAGCCGCTTAAGCGAGCCCTGGAAGCCCTGGAAGGGTGAGCGGGGAGAGTGGGGCATGGTAAGCCCAAGACTGGAACGCCGGCGCGGCGCCAACGGCGTTTACCAGCCGCCCCGAGATATCCTGCAGGCTATCCCCGGCGTCGAGCTGGTGGAAATGATAAGAATGAAAGAGAACGCTTTCTGCTGCGGCGCGGGGCGGGGCACCAGGGAAGCCTTCCCCGACTTCGCTTCCTGGGCGGCTAAGGAAAGGCTGCAAGAGGTAAAGGCAATCGGTGTTAAAGCTATTGTATCCACCTGCCCCTGGTGTAAAGAGAACTTTGCCCAAGCGGCAAGCAAGGACGGCGAAAAGTTAAAGGTACTCGATATTTCCGAAATTATCCTGGCGGCAATCTAGGGGCTAAGGAGGCTAACCATGGCTATATCCAAAGAAGCATGCAAGGACCTGGAGGCTATCGTCGGCGCCGAATACATCTCGGCTGACCCCGTGGTCTGCGAAGGCTATCGGTCGGGGCCTGGTGGCTATGAGTGCGGCCTGGGCTATGAGAGGGTAATGACCAAGATACCGGGCTGCGTCATTATGCCGCGGACTACCCAAGAGGTCCAGAAGATAGTCAAGGTCTGCAATCGCTATAAAGTCCCCTATGTCCCCTACAGCACCGGCTGGTACGGCCCCCGTTCTCACTGCCATGTCGATGACGAGCTGCTGGTCGACCTGAAGAGAATGGGCGACTTCGAGATTGACGACAAGCACCTCTGCGCCACGGTGGGTCCGGGCGTCATCTACTCCCAGCTCCAGGAAGAGGCGATGAGCCGCGGTATGTATACTATTGTAGGCGGCGGAGGCTCACAGTGTTCCGCCATCGCCAATATGATAGGCGACGGCTGGTCGCCCCTAAGCTACCGCATCGGCCTGCCCCACCGCCGCATACTGGGCACCGAGCTGGTCCTGCCCGACGGCGAGCTGGTGCTGATGGGCTCGCTGGCAACGGAGGAAGACCCCTTCTGGGGTGAGGGACCGGGGCCGGACTTAAGAGGACTGCTGCGCGGCTTTACCGGGCTCAGGGGCTGCCTGGGTATCGTAACCAAGATGGCGATAAAGCTCCTGCCCTTCCAGCCCGAAAGGCTGGAACCGACGGGGATTTCACCCCACACCACCCTCGAGCTTCCGGTCAAGCGGGTAAAATGGATAAACTTCACCATGCCCAGCAAGGACGCTATGAGCAAGGCCATGTTCGAGATGGCTAAGGCGGAGATTGGGGGTGGGGTGACCAAGGTTCCCATATTCTGGCGGGCTATTGCCAAGGCCAGCTGCAAAGAGGACTACTGGGATATCTGGTCGAAGGAAAGCGAAGAAACCATCAGCGGCTTTCACCTCCTGCGCGTGCTGCTCATCGCCTTTACCTGCGAGGAGCAGATGGAATACGAGGAGCAGTTGCTGATGGATATTATAACCGAGCTCGGCGGCGAAGCCCGCCGCACCCGCCCCTCGGACGAGTCCTGGTTCAAGAACGCCGACTCGGCGGGGATGTGGCTGATGTGCGGGGGCTATATCTCGGTGGACTATGTCATTGAAACACTGGAGCACGCCATACCCCATGGAGAAAACTACGCCAAACTGAAGAGAAAATTTACCCCGCCGCTTATGCCCGACTACGGCGACCCCGGCTGGTTCCAGAGCTTTGAGCTGGGCCACCAGGGCTATTCCGAGTTCCTCGTCTACTGGGACCCCGACGAAAACACCGACGGCGTCGACCACTTCTACCTGGAAACATCCAAGGAGAACATAAGAAAGCGCTTCTACACCTCGCTGCTGGGACCCCACCAGCCGTTGTATCTTACCGGGCCCGCCTACGGGCCTAACTATCATACATGGCTGCTAAAGGTAAAAGACGAATTTGACCCGCAGTTCATCTGCCACCCGCCGGTGCCCCTGGCCCATGACGAGTTCGTGGAGAAAGCGGAGTGGATGAAGCCGATGAAAGACTGGGAAA
>JAUWXS010000062.1 GCA_030616265.1 Dehalococcoidia bacterium | reverse complement strand
GCTCGGTCTATCGTCTCATCGGTTATCTCATATGCCTCCAACCTGACATTGATAAACTCCTTGGGCACCCAGCCCAGAGGATTCTGCCTGCCGGTAGCCTCAGCCCAGATCCAGCCAGTCTCACCTTCCAGCTCAAAAAAGACGGTGGCTTCCTTGTAATCAGGCAGATAAACTAGGGCGGCGGTATGCTCCTCGCCGATGGCTATGGCGGAGCGCAGTCCCGCCCCCTTGTACATAACCGCCAGCAGCACGGCGCTGTCCTCGCAGTCGCCATAGCCCCGCTCGTTCTGGCCGATAATACCCGCCAGCTCGTCGGCGTTCTGGGCAAACTCATCATAGTTAAAGAGGTCGATATCAGTGGCGTACCTGACTCTGTCCCGAACAAAGTAAAACACCGCCTCCGCCCTCCGGATTTGGTCGGGGTATTCCTCAGCCAACTGCTGGCCCAGTCTGTAGGCGATGTCGGCGTTCTCCCCCAGGCTCTCAAAGGCTATAATCGGGCGGAAATCGGTCGTGGTCACCTGGTAAAAACCGTCCTCGCCGAAGGCTCTGGTGCGGCATACCGCCCAGTCGTCGAAGACCTCACCCTCTACCTCGTAGAACCCCTCCGACGAAGACGCCCAGGCATAGCCGGCGCCGGCCAGCCCTCCCAGCAGGATAAAGACCAGACTAATTAAGATACCAGCCCTTTTCATAGTGGTCCTGTTAATGCGGCGTGGAGTATCAAGCCGAAGAAAACGAGGTAGCCAAAGACATGTATCCCCGCCGCCAGCGGGCTTTCCTTGATTTTAGCAAACGGTATTCTGGGCGTCAGCCAGTCAATGATATAGAATATGGCTACCCCGACCAGCAGGCTTACCAGGAAGCTTATCGCCAGCAGCCCCCAGGTCCTGAAATCAAAGATGTACCAGATTATGGGGGTGGTGACCGCGGTCAGGGCGCTGATAGCGCCGTGGATAACCAGGCCAATCAGGATGAAAAAGCCGGCAATGAAAATGCCCACCGCCACCGGGTCTTCCCCGATACGCTCGCGATGAGGGATATGAGGAGTGAGAGCGTCCAAGGCCCTGACGCCAAGCCAGGCAAGCAGAGCCGAGACAAAGGCAAGCAATACCACCTTGGCCAGCCATATCAGTACAATTACCCAGTAGGGGGCGACCAGTCCTAGCTCACTCATAAGATAGCCTCCTTCCCTTTAATCAGCCTATTAATAAAGCGGCGGCGATGACAATCCATCATCTATATTTTATATCATTCAGCATTCTACTTAAAGCCGAACTTATCATGAAAAACTATCTCGTCAAGCTCTTTCCTCGGCCTGGGATCCGGCTTCTCGTCGGGGACGCCCAGCGGGAACAGAGTCACCAGACTGTAACCATCTGGCACCCCCAGAATCTCGGCCGCTTTAGGGGCATCAAAGGCGCCTAGAATGACCGTGCCCAACCCCAAGGCATGAGCCGCCAGCACCATGTTCTGCACCGCTAAGGCAGTATCAAACATGTACCAATCGCCCTTCTCGGTGGCGATTTCACCGTCCGGGCGGCAGCCTGACTTACCCATTTGGGCGCAGATAACGATTAACACTGGCACTGTGTTAAGGGCCTTGATACCAGGATTCTCAAACCCCCCAGGCCTTCTAAACAGGGTGTCAGCCACCTTAGCCTTCATCTTGCTGTCCCGCACCACGATAAACCGCCAGCACTGGGTGTTAGCCCAGGATGGCGCCTGGCGGCCGGCTTCCAGAACAAGCTCAACCGTCTTATCATCAACCGGGGTGGACTTATACTTACGGATACTTCTCCTGCCATTAATGGCTTCCAAGGCTTCCATCTTTACCTCCATTAGCCTTATTCTTCTTCCCAGGCACCCCTGCCGATAAGAGCCACGAAACGGCAGCCGCCCATATTGCGAACTACCGTCTTCTTTTTACTCTTGGTAACCTTACATAGCTCCTGGATATGGCGCGAGCCCACCGGAATTACCAGCCTCCCCCCGATGGCCAGTTGCGATAAAAGCTCGGGCGGCACTTTGGGGGCGGCGGCGGTAACCATTATGGCGTCGTAGGGCGCTCCCCGCCGCCAGCCCAGGTTCTCCTCGGCCAGGTGCACCTCGACATTGCTGCAGCCCAGCTCGTCCAGCAGCTTTCTCGCCCTGTCGGCTAAGGATGGCACCCGCTCGGTCGTAACCACAGAGCGGGCCAGCCTGGCCAGAATAGCTGCCTGGTAGCCGCTGCCGGTGCCCACCTCCAGCACCTTTTCCCCACCCTTAAGCTCCAGCGCCTCGGTCATAAGGGCAATGATAAAAGGCTGTGAAATCGTCTGGTCATAACCGATGGGGAGCGGTCTATCCTGGTAGGCTAGATGCCGACTGGCCGGAGGCACGAAATGTTCCCGGGGTATAGAGCGCATGGCGGCCAGTACCCGCTTATCTTTAATCTCGGTGCCAAGGTTGTCAACTAGCTCAGCCCTCGCGACCTCAAAATCAAAGTCCATATAGGCACCCACTGCCGGAGTCTTAGTCTAAAATCAAAGGCAAAACGAAAAACAGCACCACCAGAACAGCCAGCATTATCCCCCCCAGAATAGCAATCCTGCGTAACTCACCGGATACATCGGGGGGCTGGGCTAATGCCGTCTTCGCGGCTGGCGCCCTGGCGGCAGGAACACGCGTAACCGCCCGGGGAGAAGGCTCGGATTTTTGAGCTACTACCGGTGGTTGAGCTACTGGGGCGGCGAAGCCCTTGCCGACTTTTCTTCGCTGGCTGCGGGACAGGTGTCTGCCCCGCCGTCTCGATTTGCCTGACATATCTAACTCCTACTTAGCCCGGGGGTGGGATTTCTCATAGGCGCGCCGGATATGCTCGGTGGTGAGATGGGTATAGACCTGGGTGGTGGAGATATTAGCGTGCCCCAGCAGCTCCTGCACCGACCTCAGGTCGGCGCCACCCCCCAGCATATGGGTGGCAAAGCTGTGCCTCAGGGTGTGGGGGGTAACCTCCGTCCCCAGCTCGGCTGACTTGGCGTAACCCTTAAGTATCTGCCACAGTCCCTGCCTGGTCAGCCTCTCACCACGTCGGTTCAAGAACACCGCCTTCTCCTCCCCACCCCGCCCCGGGTGAGGGCGCACCTCGGTTAGATAATCTTTTACCGCCTTGACCGCCCGTTCATGGATGGGGATAAGCCTTTCTTTGTGCCCCTTGCCGAAGCAGCGCACGTAGCCGCCCTCGGTATCCAGGTCGGCAAGGTTTAACGATACCAGCTCGCTCACCCTCATGCCGGAGGCATAAAGCAGCTCCAGCATCGCCCTGTCCCGCTTGGCTTCAGGGGTAGCCAGCTTGGTCGGCTGCTCTAAGAGACGGTGCACCTGGGCGATTGAGATCGGCTTGGGCAGCGACTTGCCCACCTTGGCCGAAGCCACGCCCTCGGTCGGGTTATCCTTCATCATCCCCTCAGCCACCATAAAGCCGAAGAAAGACTTGACCGCAGCCACCTTGCGGGCTACGGTGGCGGCGGCATAACCCCTCCCCTTAAGCTCCAGCAGGTAGCTCATCATCGCCTGGCGGTCGAAAGCAGCCCAGGGGGGTATGGTGCCCCGCTTGGCTGCCTCTTCCTCAACAAAGCTGGCCAGCTGATGCAGGTCGTTCCGATAAGCGGCTATGGTGTTTGCCGAAAAGCCCTTCTCTACCGCCAGATAGTCCAGGAAACTGTCAACAGCTTCTTTCACCACTCTCCCTCGCTACCGGATTATTATTATGTATTTTAACATAACTACCAAGAAAATTCAGCCCCCGAAATAAAGCTTTGTCCTTAGCTTAGGCTGTGCTAAAATAAATCTGTATGACGGCAAACTATATAGCAGAGCAAATAAGAGGGCTACCCACCAGCCCCGGCGTCTATCTCTTCAAAGATGCCGAGGGCAATATAATCTATGTCGGCAAGGCAGCCAGCCTGCGCCACCGGGTAGGCTCCTACTTCGGCTCCGGGCAAAAGCTGACGCCCAAAATCCAGCGTATGGTAAGCCGGGTCGCCGACCTGGAATACTTCGTCACCGCCTCGGAGCAGGAGGCGCTCATCCTGGAGCTGAACCTGATAAAGCGGCACCACCCCCGCTACAACGTCCGCCTCAAAGACGATAAGACCTTCCCCTACCTCAAGATACACTTAAGCGAAGACTGGCCCCGGGTGCACATCACCCGCACCTTAAAGGAAAACGGCGGGCGCTACTTCGGCCCCTTCGCCAGCGCCAAGTCGATACGCCAGACCCTCAAGCTGCTAAAAGGCATTTTCCCCTTCCGTTCCTGCGCCAGGCAAATCACTGGCAGCGACCCCCGCCCCTGCCTTGACTACGACATGGGGCACTGCCCAGCCCCCTGCATCGGCAAGGCCAGCCGGAAGGAATACGACGAGGTCATCAAGCAGGTAATCCTCTTCCTTGAGGGCAAGCAGGAAAAAGTGGTCAAGCAGCTTGAAAACAGGATGAACAAGGCGGCGGAAGACATGGACTTTGAGAAAGCCGCCCGCCTCAGGGACCAGATTCAGGCGGTGGAAGAGGTGGTTGAGGGGCAGCGAATCGCCGCCAGGGTAAAAGGCGAGCAGGATGTCATCGCCTTCGCCGATGATAAAGATCAGGCTTACGTCCAGGTATTCTTTATCCGCAACAGCAAATTAATCGGCCGCGAGAGCTTTGTCCTGCAGGGCACCCGCTACGAAGAGCCCTGGCAGATAATGGCCAGCTTTATCCAGCAGTTCTACGCCTCCGCCCCCCACAGCCCCCCATTGCTCTTGCTTCAGCACCCGGGGGAAGACACGGCTAACCTCCAGGGCTGGCTGCAGGCTAAGCGGGGGGGCGGGGTCAAAATCCAGGTGCCCCAGCGGGGCAATAAAAAACAGCTTGTCGATATTGTAGCTAAAAACGCTCAGCAGGGCTTGGAGCAGCTAAAGATTAAGCAGCTGGCTTCGCCCAAAACGCTATCGGCGGCACTAGAA
>JAUWXS010000080.1 GCA_030616265.1 Dehalococcoidia bacterium | reverse complement strand
GATGGTAAGAATCAAGTCGGTGCCAGCAACTTGAGAGCGTGCCTGCTCGCCTTCCCAGGCAGAGCAGAGCCACACCGATATACCCCTGGCGGCTAAAAAAGCCTTCTCTTCCTCAGCCAAAGTACGGGCGGCTTCATTCATTGGGTGGTAAAGAATGCCAATCCTTTTCATAGGTCAGACCCGCTTTATGTTCGTAGTGAGAGCATCGCTAAGGCAGAAGGAAGTGTAGCATTGCCCCTTTGAGGTGTCAAGGCGGGGGGTCAGGGGACGGTCTTAAGACTCCTGGCGCCGATAATGATAGTGCCCACCACCCCGACCAGTGCCCAGAATAGGGGCCAGCGTAATTTCTGGGTCACTTCTTGTCTCCCGTTTTACGCCTGTCGGGTTTCGCCTTGCTCAGCTTTTTTAGCACCCGGCCCGACTTAAACCGGTTCAGATTGACAAAGCCCCGTGTCCGGTTCACTGACTACTCCGTACCCGAAAAGGGTCATTTCTTCTTACTGAAGGCAAAGATGTAGATTATGGGCAGTATCCCTAGCGTGTTAAATATAAAAAGACAGATAAACCAGGCTAGATGGCCGTTCCGGCCCTCCCGCCACAGGGCTACCCCCTTCCAGGCCATCTCCCAGACCACCGCCAGCCCGATTGCCAGCCAGAATACGGCTAAACAGGGAAAGATGTCACACGACCAGGTTACGGTGGTGCATTCCATTTCCAGCCTCCTTATATAAGGAAATCATAGCATACAAAGGGGATGGGGACAAAGCCTCGACTATTCCTTCTCAGCCTTGTTCAGCCGCTGCCGATAGCGGGCAAACCTCTTGCCAAGCTTCCGGCCGGGGGGGCTGAAGATAAAGATAAAATAGAGGGCGTATATGCCGAGCAGGCTGAATACCATCCGTTTCAGGTGGGGCAGCCAGTCGCCCGCCTCAATGGTGAAGGACTGCACCAGGGTGACAATGACGCCGACGATGCCGATATAGCCCATGATGATTAAAATGGTGGCAATCACCCGCCTCCGGCGGTGCTGCACCACCTTCTCGGCGGCGCTGGTGGTAAAGCCCGTGTTGGTGAAAGCGGAAAGCGCCTGGAACATCGCCATCTTGGGTTCCATGCCGGTAAATTGGAAGGCGATGCTGCCGATTTTAACTATGGCCAGGATGATGAGGAAAACCACCGCTATCAGAAAGAGAAAGAGTGTCATTTCAAGCCTCCTTGGGGTCTAAGAATTAAGCATAACTATACAGCAACTCAACGCATAAAGGAAGGGGGGGATTGAGGCGCAGGACTCTTCGCAATGACAGTAGAGACGCGGGGCTAAGAAACGAACATCTTAGCCGCCATCTCGGCCAGCTTCATGACAAAGCCGGGAACAATGCCCAGCACCAGCACACCCAGGCAGGAGATAGCTAAAGCCACCCTCAGCGCTACGGAGGAGGGCACCTTGGTCTCGGAGGCGGGCTTGCCCAGCCACATCACCTTGACCACCCGTAGATAGTAGTAGGCGGATATGACGCTGTTGATGACGGCGATAATAACCAGCCAGAGCAGGCCGTTCTGCACCGCCCCGCTGAAGATATAGAACTTGGCCATAAAGCCGGCGGCCGGGGGCATACCGATAAGGGAAAGCAGGCAGAGGGTGAGGGCCAGAGCCAGGACCGGCGCCCGCTTAGCCATGCCCGCATAATCTTTTATCAGGTCGCTGTCGAGCTTGCCCGATATGGCGATAATGGCGATAAAAGCACCTAAATTGGTCAGGGCGTAGCTGGCCAGGAAGAAGAGCAAGCCGCTCCTGCCAGCCACGTCCGAAGCCGCGGCCAAGCCCATAGTCGCCAGACCCACCATGAGGTAGCCCGCCTGAGCGATGCTGGAGTAACCGAGCATACGCTTGATATTGGTCTGGGAGAGAGCGATGATATTGCCCACCGTCATGCCGATAGCCGCCAGGACAGCGAAGACCAAGCCCCAGTCCAGGCTCAGCCAGGAGGGCAGCCCGAAGGCGGAGAAGAACACCCTTAGTATAATGGCAAAGCCAGCCGCCTTGCTGGCCACGGAGAGATAAGCGGTGATGGGGGTGGGGGCGCCTTCATAGACATCGGGCACCCACATATGGAAGGGAACGGCGGCAATCTTGAAGCCGAAGCCGGCGATGATGAGCACCATGCCCACGATAAGACCGGGGCTAGCCAGGACGCCCGAAAGCGACATGCTCTGGATAGCCGCAGCAATATCGCCCAGTTGCGTCTGGCCGGTAAAGCCGAAGACGAGCGCCATGCCGAAGAGCAATACCGCCGAGGCTACCGCCCCCAGCAATAAGTATTTTAATGAGGCTTCGGTTGACTTGGGGTCCTTGAGGAAGCCGACCAGGATATACAGCGATATGCTGGTAAGCTCTAAGGCAATATAGATGGAGATGAGCTCGGTGGTGGCCGCCATGAGCATCATGCCCAGCGCCGAGATCAGTACCAGGGCGTAGTATTCCCCCTGAAAGCGGGCCAGCTTGGAAACATAGTCCGTCGAGGCTAATATGACCAGGGCGGCGATGACCAGGAACAATAATTTAAAGAAGATGGCGAAGTTATCCACCGCCAGCATGTTGTTGAAGATGGACTGCGAGCTACCGCCCCACATGGCGATGGCGAAGCCAGCCGAGACCACAATGCCAGCGATGCTGACCACCGCCAGCCACCACTTGCTTTTGACCATCAGGTCGAGCAGGATGACGACTATAGCCACCCCCGCCAGAATCAGTTCCGGTATAAGCAGCTCGAAATTTAACATGCTTTAACCACCTAATAACTCCATTATGGGCGCAATGCCCGTCTTGATGACATCGGTTAGAATCGCGGGGTAGATGCCGACCCCCATAATCACGGCGATGAAGGCGAACATATAGACCCTGTCCAGAATGCTGGCGTCCTTGGCCTTATCGAACTGTTTCAAGGGTGGGCCGTAGAACACCCTTTGCAGCATCCAGAGGATATAGCCCGCAGCAATGACGACACCGAGCACGCCGAGGATGGTGGCGACCTGAATGCCGGGGACGCCGCTGGAGAAGCTGCCGATAAAGACCAGAAATTCGGCGGCAAAGCCGCTGGTGGTGGGCAGACCCAGTGAAGCCACCCCCGCCACCGAGAAGACGACGACGATAATCGGCATCTGCCGCGCCAGTCCCCCCAGCTTTCTTAAATCTCGTTCGCCGGTGTTGTGCATCACCAGGCCAGCCATGGCAAAGAGGAGGCCGGTGATGACGCCGTGGCTGAACATCTGCAGGGCGGCCCCGGTCATACTCACCTGCCCCAGGGCAAAGACACCAAGCAATACATAGCCCATGTGGCTGATGCTGCTGTATGCAATCAGCCTCTTTAAGTCGGTCTGGCGCAGGGTGACCGCCGCTCCGTAGAGCACACTAACCACGGCAAATGCCACCAATAAGGGTGCATATTGTTGGGCGACCTGTGGGAAGATACTGACGCAAATCCGAATCATGCCGTAGCCGCCCATCTTAAGCAATGCCCCGGCCAGCACCACGCTTACCGCCGTCGGGGCGTCGGTGTGGGCGTCGGGCAGCCAGGTATGCAGGGGGAAGACGGGCAGTTTAACGGCAAAGCCGGCCAGGAGCAGGAAGAAGATTGCCGCCGCGGGCATAGCCGCCTGAATCATGCCCAGCCCGCCCTGGGCGATTTCGACCATGCTCAGGCTGCCCGTGGCAAAATAAAGGCTGAGTATGCCCGCCAGCATCACGGCGGAGCCGAACAAAGTATATATAACGTACTTGATAGCCGAGTATTCCTTCCGGCCCGTGCCCCAGATGGAGATTAAGAAGTACATGGGGATGACCTCTATCTCCCAGAAGAGGAAGAAGAGCAGCAGGTCGAGGGAGCAGAATACGCCCAGAATGCTGGTTTCCAGGAGCAGCAGCCAGGCGAAGTACTCGCGGGG
This sequence comes from Dehalococcoidia bacterium, assembly GCA_030616265.1. GTDB lineage: Bacteria > Chloroflexota > Dehalococcoidia > Dehalococcoidales > BS750m-G39 > E44-bin88. The sequence continues at coordinate 136 of JAUWXS010000080.1, read as the reverse complement.
CCTGAGGTCAATCTTCCAGGAGATGAGCACCACCAGGAAGCCCAGGAAAGCCATGAGTATCACCAGGGGCAGGCTCAAGCCGTCCACGCCCAGGTGGTAGTTGGCGTTGATGGCCGGAATCCAGGAGATGCTTTCT
>JAUWXS010000082.1 GCA_030616265.1 Dehalococcoidia bacterium | reverse complement strand
ATCGGGCACTTTGTCGAGGCCCAGGTGCTTGAGGCTCTGGGCGTGGACTATATAGATGAGTCTGAGGTACTTACCCCGGCTGATGAGAGCCATCATGTCTGGAAGCACGACTTTAAGGCCCCCTTCGTCTGCGGCTGCCGTGACCTGGGAGAGGCGCTGCGGCGCATCGGGGAGGGGGCGGCCATGATTAGGACCAAGGGCGAAGCCGGCAGCGGTAATATCGTCGAGGCGGTCAGGCATATGCGGGCGGTAATGGATGGCATCCGCAAGCTGGCAAAGACTCCCCAAGACGAACTGATGGCAGCGGCTAAGGAGCTGGCAGCCCCCTTTGAGCTGGTAACCGAAGTACATAAGACCGGGAAGCTGCCGGTGGTCAACTTTGCCGCTGGTGGAGTGGCCACCCCGGCTGATGCCGCCCTGATGATGCAGCTGGGTGCTGACGGCGTTTTCGTGGGCTCGGGTATATTCAAGTCCAGCAACCCCGAGGTTAGAGCCAAGGCCGTCGTTGAGGCCACCACCCACTTTCAAGACCCCAAAATCATCGCTGAAGTCTCCAAGAATCTGGGAGAAGCCATGCCTGGATTGGATATAAAGCAAATTCCCACTGAAGAACTGCTGGCGCGCCGAGGGTGGTAACATGAGAATTGGCGTCCTTGCCTCGCAGGGAGCCTTTGTTGAACACATAGCTGCATTACGCCAACTGAGGGTAGAGGCTTTGCCCGTCCGCCTAGCTAAGGAACTTAACGGCCTGGACGGGCTTATTATTCCCGGCGGGGAGAGCACCTCCATTAGCAAGCTGATGCTGGCCGCCAACCTGACCGAGGAGATAAAAAGCCTCGCTCAAAACGGGCTGCCCATGTTCGGCACCTGCGCGGGCATGATACTGCTGGCTAACAAAAATTCCGACCAGGATGTGGCACCTCTCGGAGTAATGGATATAACCGTCAGGCGCAACGCCTTCGGCCGACAGAGAGAGAGCTTTGAAACCGAGCTTTCAATACCGGTGCTGGGGGAAAAGCCCTTTCCCGCCGTCTTTATCCGCGCCCCGGCAATTGAGCGAGTAAACGGCAAGGCGGAAATACTGGCCCGCCTGGCTGACGGCACCGCTGTCGCCGCCCGTCAGGGCAAGCTGCTGGTTTCGGCTTTTCACCCTGAGTTGACCAGCGACCTGAGATTCCACCGCTATTTTCTGGATATCGTGGACAGAGGCAACTAAAGTCTTTAAGGAGGCATCTTGCAGAAGGTAATCACCGATGACCTTAAAGAGCTGGTTGGCATTCTGCCGTCACATATCCGCCAGCCGCTGCGCCGACAGAAGGACATCAGCGAGCTTTTGGAGATAGTCCTTGACCTGGGTCGTACCCCGGAGGCCCGTTTTCTGCGGCGGGAGGTGGTTCTCGGCTCTAAAGAAGTCGACGAGGAAGACATTGACTACGTAGCCTCCCGGGTCAGCAGCTTCGGGGATGATAACCGTGCCGGCATCGAGCGCACCCTGCACCGCATCTCAGCCATTCGTAACCGCAAGGGGCGCATTATCGGGCTGACCTGCCGTGTGGGCCGGGCTGTCTTCGGCACGATAAAGGTTATTGAAGACCTCATCCGTTCGGGCAAAAGCGTCCTTCTTTTAGGCCGCCCCGGGGTGGGCAAGACCACCATGCTGCGCGAGGTAGCCCGGGTGCTGGCCGATGATATAGATAAACGGGTTATCATCGTGGATACCTCAAATGAGATTGCCGGCGACGGCGATATTCCCCACCCCGCCATTGGCCACGCACGGCGGATGCAGGTAACCACCCCCACCATGCAGCATGCGGTAATGATTGAGGCCGTGGAGAACCACATGCCCGAGGTAATCGTCATCGACGAGATTGGCACCGAGCTTGAGGCACAGGCGGCGCGGACTATCGCTGAGCGTGGGGTACAGCTGGTGGGCACCGCCCACGGCAATACACTGGAAAACCTGATGATGAATCCCACCTTAGCCGACCTTATCGGCGGTATTCAGACGGTTACCCTGGGTGATGAAGAGGCCAAGCGGAGAGGCACCCAGAAGTCCATACTGGAGCGGATGTCGCCGCCCACCTTTGACATTGTGGTTGAAATCCAGGACTGGGACAATGTAGCCATTCACCCCGATGTCGGTGAAGCGGTTGACGCCCTGCTGTGGGGCAAGCCTATAGCTACCGAGGTGCGCTGGCTTGACGAATCGGGTGAGGTCAAGAGTAAAAAAGAGGAGCCAACTGCTATCGAAAGACCTTCTCTAGTCAAACCGCAGGTCGTAAGCAAAAACCTGCCTAAGCTCTATCTCTTCGGGGTGAACCGGGGACGAATGGAGCAGGTGGCTAAAGATATGCACTTAAGCCCCGAGGTCGTTGGCAGCTTGAATGAAGCCAACCTGTTTGTAACCTCTAAGGCATACTATCGGCGTAAACCGCAAAAGGTCAGCGACGCCGAAGCCTTAAGCCTGCCCATCTACGTCCTCAAGAGCAACACCCCGGCTCAAATCAGGCAGCTATTGGATACGGTCTATCCCAGGGCCGGAGCCGAAAAGCAAGGCAGGCTTAAGCTCGCCCTCGGTGAAGCCGAAGAAGCCGTCGGCCGGGTAAGGAACGGGCAGGGGGCGGTGGAGCTCAGCCCGCAGAGCGCCTATATACGGCGCTTGCAGCACCTGCTTGCCCAGCGCAGCAACCTGGCTTCGCAGAGCACGGGCAAGGACCCTAATAGAAGAGTGAGGATATATAAGGGGTGAAGGCTAGTCTGATGATAGACGGTATGACGGCGGAGGAGTGGAATAAAAAGGGTGTTGCCTTGACCACGCTTGGCGAATATGAAGAAGCCTTGGATGCCTATGACAAGGCTGTCGAGATAGACTTGCAATTTGACGGCGCCTGGCACAACAAAGGGGTTGTTCTTAGTAAGCTGGGCAAGTATGAAGAAGCACTGGATGCTTTTATTAGAGCCACGGGGATAAACCCACAAGATGCTGATGCTTGGTGTAACAAAGGGGATGTCCTTAGTCGACTAGGCAGGTATGAGGAAGCGCTGGATATCTATGATGCTGCTATTGAAATAAGCCCGCGCCATTTCACTGCCTGGTATAACAAGGGGATGGTGCTTAAAGAGCTGGAAAGGTATGAGGAGGCGCTGGACGCTCTTGATAAGGCCGTTGAGATAAACCCGCAGGATGCGGCGGCTTGTCATAACCGGGGGAGTGCTCTGGCTATGCTTAAGAGGTATGAAGAGGCGCTGGATGCCTTTAATAAAGCCATTGAGGTAGACCCGCAAAATGCCGATGCCCGGTACAACAAGGGGGTTATTTTGGAACAGCTTGGCAGGCACGACGACGCCAGTGCGGCTTATGCAGAGGCTGTTAAACTAGACCCGCAGTATGCCGAACTGCAGAGTTAGAAGCTCGAAGGCGAGGTACTAAATGTCCCTATTTATCACCTTTGAGGGAGGGGAGGGGGGCGGCAAGAGCGTCCAGGCTAAAGCATTGTCCCGAAAGCTATCCCGGACGGCTATCCCCGTCCTGCTGACCCATGAGCCCGGCGGTACACCTTTTGGTAAGAGAATAGGCCGCTGGCTGAAGTGGGCTCAGGATACCGATATATCACCGCTGACCGAGCTGATGCTGTTTAACGCCTCCCGCGCTCAACTGGTAGCCGAAGTAATCCAGCCCGCGCTGAAAAGCGGCAAAGTAGTTATCAGCGACCGCTATGCCGACTCTACCACCGCCTATCAGGGCTACGGGCGGGGACTGAACCTGGCTATGGTCAAGGCGGTTAACGATGCAGCTACTGGCGGCCTGAAGCCCGACCTGACCATTCTGCTGGATATACCAGTGGAGAAAGGGCTTAACCGCCTAAAGGGCGGGGAGAGAGACCGTTTTGAGCAGGAGACTATAGCTTTCCACTCTAGAGTGAAAGAAGGGTTTCTTGGGCTGGCCGCTGATGAGCCAGAACGCTGGTTGGTGGTTGATACCAGCCAGTCTAAGGGTGAAGTATCAGAGATTATCTGGCAGCGGGTAAGCCAGTTGCTTTCGAGCCAGGGAGGCT
>JAUWXS010000023.1 GCA_030616265.1 Dehalococcoidia bacterium | reverse complement strand
GTGATTTCGGGGAGAACATCGCCCCGATAGACCCAGACCTTGACCCCAATCCGCCCCAGGGTGGTACGCGCCTCGGTAAACCCGTAATCGATATCAGCCCGCAGCGTATGCAGGGGCACCCGCCCCTGGTGCATGACCTCGCGGCGAGCTATCTCGGCACCACCCAGTCTGCCGGCGCAACTGATTCTCATTCCTTTAGCCCCGGCCTGCATGGTGCGGAACATTGCCTGCTTCATCGCCCGTCGGAAAGCAACCCGATGCTCAATCTGCTCCGCCACCGCCTTGGCTACCAGATAGGCATCAAGTTCGGGCTGCTGGACCTCCAGGATGCTAAGTTGAATCCTCTTGCCGATAAGGGCTTCAAGTTGAGCCCTCATCTCATCAACCCGCTGCCCCCCCCGCCCGATGACGACGCCGGGGCGGGCGGTATGGATGGTTATCGAGACCTTATTCGCCTGGCGTTCAATCTCCACCAGGGAGATACCAGCTTCGGCATATCCGGCGGCGATAGCCTTCCGAAGCTGGAGGTCTTCCTGCAAGAAGTCGATATAACTCTTCTCGGCATACCACTTGGCCTGCCAGTTGCGGATGACCCCGAGTCTAAAACCAAAAGGGTGAACCTTACGACCCAATTACTCCTCCTCCTCGGCAACAACAACGGTAATATGGCTGGAACGCTTGAGGATACGGTTGGCTCGCCCCCGCGCCCGCGGGCGAAACCTCTTTAGGGTCCTGGCCGCATTGGCAAAGATGCCGACAATCCTCAAATCGGCCGGTTCCATCTGGAAATTATTCTCGGCGTTAGCCACCGCTGATTTCACCACCTTAGCCACCACGCGGGCGGTGGGGGTAGGGGTGAACTGAAGCAGGGTTAGTGCTTCATCCACCTTCTTGCCCCGCACCAGGTCCACCAGTGGACGCACCTTGCTTGGCGATATACCAGTATCTTTAGCTATTGCTCTAACTTCCATATTCGTGCTCTAAGGCCTTCTCCTTATCTGGGTAACCTTCTCCCCTCTGGAGCCATGCCCTCTGAAGGTTCGGGTCATGGCGAACTCGCCCAGCTTATGCCCCACCATATTTTCGGTGATGAAGATGGGCACATGCCGCCGCCCGTCGTGGACGCCAATGGTAAGTCCAACCATCTGGGGCATGACGGTAGACCAGCGCGACCAGGTCTTTATCACCGCCTTCTCCCCGGAACGGTTCAGCGCCTCCACTTTCTTAAGCAGTTTGGCGTCAATCGCCGGGCCCTTCTTGGTTGACCTTGACATTATGTCACTTCCCTCTACGCTTGACAATCATCCTGTCGGAAGCCTTGGCCTTGCGCGTTCTATAGCCCAGGGCTGGCTTACCCCAGGGTGTTTTAGGTCCGGGCAAGCCTATCGGGGATCTACCCTCCCCACCCCCATGGGGGTGGTCGCGGGGGTTCATCGCCGAGCCCCTCACCGTAGGCCGCCAGCCCATCCAGCGCTTGCGGCCCGCCTTGCCCAGATTAACACTACGATGGTCGACATTGCCTACCTGGCCGATAGTGGCCAGACAATCTATACTGATACGCCGCACCTCACCTGAGGGCAAGCGAACCAGGGCGTATTTGCCCTCCTTAGCCATCAGCTGAGCGGCGACACCAGCGCTTCGCACCAGTTGCCCCCCTCTCCCCACCCCCATCTCAATGTTATGTATCAGGGTGCCGGTGGGGATTTGTTTTAGGGGCAGGGCATTGCCCGGTTTTACCTCAGCGTCAGCGCCCGACTTTATGCCGTCATCCACCTTAAGCTCGTTGGGGGCAAGGATATAGCGCTTATCCCCATCGGCATAGTAGATGAGAGCGATACGAGCCGAGCGGTTGGGGTCGTATTCAATGGCGGCCACCCGGCCCGGGACGCCAAGCTTATCGCGCTTAAAGTCCAGTATGCGCAGCCGTCGCTTGGAACCCCCGCCACGGTGGCGAACCGTTATCCTTCCCTGATTACTTCGTCCCGCCTTCCTCTTGAGGGGCAAGAGCAATGATTTCTCCGGCTTAGCTTTGGTTATCTCTTCAAAGCTGGAGCCGGTCATGCCCCGCCTGCCGGGAGAGGTTGGACGATATTGCTTTAGTGGCACTTAGACCCCCTCAAACAGTTCTATCCTATCTCCGGGCTTCAAGGTAACAATCGCCTTTTTCCAGGATGGGGTCATCACTAATCTTCCCCGCATCATCCGCCCCCTTCCCGGCACGGTCATCACGTTAACCCGGGTCACATTAACCTTAAACGCCTTCTCCACCGCCAGCTTAACCTGGTCCTTGTTAGCCTCGGCGGCGACCTCAAAGGCATACTTGCCCTGAGGAGCCTGAATGGCGGTATTCTTCTCCGTTACCAGGGGACGGCGCAGTACCTCAGACAGATGCATGGCCACCCCCCCAGAGCCTTTCGGCTCGACGCACCGCCGATTCCGTCATCAATAACATCTTACAGGACAGCATGTCAACCACGCTCAGTATATTGGCGGGCATGGTTTTAATCCCCGCCAGGTTGCGGGCCGACTTGACTAAATTTTCCTCCGGCATATCGGTAACGATAAGGGCTGAGGAGTTCACCCCCAGCGCCGCCAGAACCCCGGCCATCTCTTTGGTCTTGGGCTGGTCGAACTTCAGCTCTTCTAAGACCCTTAGCTCTTTGTCCCTGGCCTTAGCCGAGAGCACGCACCTTATCGCCAGCTGGCGCATCTTTTTGGGCATATCCTGGCGGTAGTCCCTCGGCTTAGGGCCAAAGGTGACACCACCCCCCCGCCTTATCGGCGACTTCTTGCTGCCCGCCCGCGCCCTGCCGGTGTGCTTCTGCCGAAACAGCTTGGCCGTGCTGCCGGCGACCTCGGCGCGGGTCTTGGTGCTGGCAGTTCCCTGGCGGGCATTCGCCCGCTGCCTGACCAGCGCCTGGTGCACCACCGCCTCGTTAAAGGGCACGGCAAAGACACTATCGCTCAGCTCAATATTTTTAACCACCTCGCCAGCGAGGCTATAAACCGGAACTTCCACTGTTTCTATTTCTTCCCCTCCAGTTTCTCTATAAGCACCAGCCCGTTCCTGGCGCCGGGGACAGCTCCCCTGACCAGCAACAGGTTGCGCTCCGGGTCGGCCCTGTATACCTTAAGGTGACGAACCGTCACCCGGTTAGTACCCATATGTCCCGCCATACGCTTCCCTTTGAACACTCTACCCGGGGAAGTAGTCGCCCCGATAGAGCCAGGGGCGCGGTGGCGGTCGGACTGCCCGTGGGTTTTGGGGCCGCCGGCAAAACCATGTCTTTTTACCACCCCGGCAAAGCCCTTGCCCTTGGAGACACCGGTAATATCAACCAGGTCGCCTTCTTTGAACAGCCCCACATCAACCTTATCCCCAACCTTAATCTCTTCAGAGTCAGCCACTCTGAATTCCCGAAGATATTCGAACTGCCCAAGCTTCTTGAGATGCCCCCTCCGGGGGGAGTTGAGCCGTTTAGCCTGGCCAAAGCCAAGCTGGGCAGCTTTATAGCCTTCTTTATCCACCGTTTTAACCTGGGTCACCACGCAGGGCCCCGCTTCGATAGCCGTTACCGCCTCCGCCTCGCCCGACTCGGCGAATACCTGCCCCATGCCCAGTTTTCTGCCGATTATAGCTTGAACCATATCTAAAAAATCCTATGACTTAATATCTATTTCCACCCCGGCGGGTAGATTGAGGCTGCTCAGGGCGTCTATAGTCTTGGATGTCATCTCCACAATATCAATCAGTCGTTTATGGGTCCGAATCTCGAACTGCTCCTGCGAGTCCTTGTCAATAAAGGGGGAGCGGATAACGCTGAACTTCTGAATACGGGTAGGCAGCGGCACCGGACCGACAACCACCGCCCCCGTCCGCTCCACGGCGGCTACAATCTGCTCCACCGAGAGGTCGAGAATCTTGTGGTCATAACCCTTTAGCTTAATACGAATCTTCTGTTTCGGCATATTAAACCCTCTTTTATCTGGCCATCGCCTTTCCGGTTATCTGGTCGGCCAGTTCGGCTGGAACCTCACCATAGTGATAGAACTCCAGGGAATAAGCCGCCCGGCCCTGGGTCAACGACCTGAGATTGGTGGCGTAGCCAAAGGTCTCGGCCAGGGGTATCAGGGCGTGAATAACCGACATAGTGTCGCGCGCCCCGACGGACTCAATATGTCCCCGTCTGGAGTTAAGGTCTCCCATTATATCACCAAGGAACTGCTCTGGTGCAACTATTTCCATTTTCATGATCGGCTCAAGAAGAATAGGCTTGGCCTTAGCCACGCCGTCCCGCAGCGCCATGGAACCGGCCATCTTAAAGGCTATATCCGAAGAGTCAACCTCGTGATAGCTGCCGTCATAAAGGGTGGCTTTGACATCCACCACCGGATAGCCCGCCACCACCCCCGTCTCCATAGCCTCCTTGATGCCGACCTCGGCGGCAAGAATATACTGCTTGGGCAGAGCCCCGCCTTTAATGCGGTCGACAAACTGGAAGTCGCCGCCCCGCTCCATAGGCTCCAGCTTTATCAGGACATGCCCGTACTGGCCGTGCCCGCCGGTCTGGCGGATGAACCTGCCTTCCACCTCCACCGGCAAAGTAATGGTCTCCTTATAGGAGACCTTGGGCTTACCTATCTTTGCTTCCACGCCGAATTCGCTGACCAAGCGGCTCACCAGGAACTCCAGGTGAAGCTCGCCCATACCCGAAATAAGCGTCTGCCCCGCCTCCTGGTCGTAAGTCACCCTGAAGGTAGGGTCTTCCTCGGTCAGCCTTTGTAAGGCTCCCCCCAGTTTGTCCTGGTCAGCCCTGGTCCTGGGCTCAACAGCCACCGAGAGCACCGGCTCAGGAAAGCGGATAGCTTCCAGAAGCACGGGCTGAGAGTAATGGCAGAGGGTATCGCCGGTAAAGGTATTCTTAAGCCCCAGGGTGGCGACAATGGCTCCAGCGCCCACCTTCTCAGCCTCCTCCCGGCGATTGGCGTGCATCAGCAACAGGCGCCCAATGCGCTCTCTCTTGCCGCGGGTGGAATTAAGCACCTGGGCACCAACCTTAACCGTGCCCGAATATACTCTAAAATAGACCAGCCGGCCAACAAAGGGGTCGGAGACCACCTTGAAAGCCAGCGCCGAAAACGGGGCACCGTCTTTAGGCGGGCGAGTGACCTCACCCCCTACCCTGGTATCGATAGCCCTCACGGGGGGCATATCCTCCGGCGAGGGCAGGTAGTTGACAATAGCATCGAGCAAGGGGCGCACGCCCTTGTTCTTCAAGGCGCTGCCGCAGAGAACGGGCACCCCTTTCACCGCCAGGGTCACCCGTCTTAGAGCCTGCCTTAAATCATCAGGGGTAATAGTGGCACCCTCAAGATAGAGCGCCAGAATCTGGTCATCGCTTTCCGCCAGCTTCTCAATCAGCGTCTGGCGAGCTTGAGCGCACCTTGCCCGCTCCGCCTCAGGGATAGCCACCTCCACGGGCGGCTCATCGGGGTCATCCTCAAAACGCCATGCCTTATTCTCCACCAGGTCAATGACGCCCTGATACGAAGTTTCGCTGCCCAGAGGCAACTGCACCAGCAAGGGCTTAGCCCGCAACATCTCTTCAATCATAGAAACCGTGCGCTCGAAATCGGCGCCCACCCGGTCCATCTTGTTGATAAAGCAGATGCGGGAGACATTATATCTATCCGCCTGATGCCATACCGTCTCCGACTGGGCTTCAACACCGGCCACGGCATCAAAGACCACCACTCCGCCATCCAGCACCCTCAGGCTGCGCTCCACCTCGGCGGTGAAGTCCACATGCCCCGGGGTATCGATAATATTGATGCGGTGCTCCTGCCAGTAGCAGGTGGTAGCCGCCGCTGTGATGGTAATACCCCGCTTCTTCTCCTCCTCCATCCAGTCCATCACCGCCGTGCCCTCATCCACCTCGCCGATTTTATAGGTACGACCGGTATGATAGAGTATGCGCTCGGTGACGGTGGTCTTACCAGCGTCAATATGAGCGATAATAGCAATATTACGTATTTTCTCTAAAGGGAAACGCCTCGACATCGTCCTCTCCTCTACCACCGGTAATGGGCAAAGGCTCGGTTAGCCTCAGCCATCTTGTGGGTATCCTCACGCTTCTTTATGGTTACGCCCTCTCCCCGCGCGGCGTCACTCAGTTCCGCCGCCAGCTTCTCCGCCATAGACTTGCCGCCCCTGGCTCGGGCTGAGCTTACCAGCCAGCGCAAAGCCAAAGATAAGGCCCGCTCCGGGCGGACCTCAACCGGCACCTGATAGGTAGCGCCGCCGACGCGCCGGGGTTTGACCTCAAGCTGGGGAGTAGCGTTCTTCACCGCCTGCTCTAAGGTAGCGGCGGGCTCTTTTGCCCCCTGCTTCTGCATAAGGCCGAGGGCGTCGTAGACTATTTCCTCAGCCCGACTCTTCTTACCCCACTTCATCAGCCGGTTAATCAACCGGGCTACGACTTCGTTGTGGTACTTGGCATCAGGGGGTATCTCTCTTCTGGTAGCACGAGACCGCCTTGGCATCTCTCCCTCCTATTCCCCAGCCGCCGCTTCAGCCGCCACGTCGGGAGGAGGAACATCGACATCTTCGGTAGTCGTAGGAGGTTCAACTGTCACGCCTCTAGCAGTCCGTTTACTTCCGTACTTACTGCGCCCCTGACGCCGATTAGCCACACCGGTGGCGTCCAGAGCGCCGCGGATAATATGATAACGAACGCCGGGCAGGTCTTTTACCCGCCCGCCGCGAATAAGCACTACCGAGTGCTCCTGAAGCTCATGCCCCTCACCGGGGATATAAGCGGTTACCTCTATTTGATTGGTCAGCCGCACCCGGGCTATTTTACGCAGCGCCGAGTTAGGCTTCTTGGGGGTGGTGGTCTTAACCTGCACGCAGACACCCCTCTTCTGGGGGGAGCCTTTCCCCACCACCATCTTATTCTTCAGCGCATTATAGCTAAGGAGCAATGCCGGCGCCTTAGTCTTCTTAGCCGCCCTACTGCGCCCTTTACGCACCAGCTGATTAACCGTGGGCACTTTTCATCCTCCTAGTCACACAATTTAAATGGATGAGCTAGGGCTCATCCATCACAAGCTGACGTTGTTGATTGAGCCTCTAGATTTCAATCTTTAACTGTCAGCCGAACTAACAAACGGCAACTTGCTATACTACCACAGCCATAGGCTAGCTGTCAACAACAAATGCCTAAAATTTATACAGAATTTATGAATAAACCTGCTTGACAAAGCCAGTACAGTATGCTAACATTCAAGCTAGCCAATGAACAGTAGTGATACATAGCTAAAGCTTTTGGTGATTATTTGAGCCAGGCTAGCGGCTTGGTGATTTATCGCCAAGCCGTTTTATTATGTATACAGCACCTTAACAATTGAATATCGAGGACTAATATCAAATCTGAAGCAGGTCAAGCGGGAAAGGGCACATGGTGGATGCCTTGGCATCAAGGGCCGATGAAGGACGTAGCAAGGCTGCGATAAGCCTCGGTGAGCTGCCTAGCAAGCTTAGCCGTGGATATCCGAATGGGGCAACCCATCCTTCCTAAAGAAGGATACCCCCAGCTGAACACATAGGCTGGGTGGAGGTAAGCAGGGGAAGTGAAACATCTCAGTACCCTGAGGAAAAGAAATCAAGAGAGATTCCCTGAGTAGTGGCGAACGAAAAGGGAACAGCCCAAACCCTATAAGCTTAGTGGCTCTGGGGCCTATGCTTATAGGGGGTTGCAAGTCAGGCAGGACCCAGCCCAGGATAGGTCAAGGAGTTACAAACTGAACCTTAGTTGAAGGTCCCTGGAAAGGGCAACCGTAGAGGGTGACAGTCCCGTAAACGAAAGGGGTAAGCTCCTTGCCTGCACTTAAGTACCACGGGACACGAGGAATCCTGTGGGAAGCTGCCCTGACCACAGGGCAAGGCTAAATACCCTTGATGACCGATAGTGAACCAGTACCGTGAGGGAAAGGTGAAAAGAACCCCGGGAGGGGAGTGAAATAGAATCTGAAACCGTGTGCTTACAAGCAGTCGGAGTCCTTCTTCGGAAGGATGACGGCGTGCCTATTGAAGAATGAGCCGGTGAGTTAATCTGTGTGGCTGGTTAAGTCACTCAAGTGACGGAGCCGTAGCGAAAGCGAGTCCTAATAGGGCGACTTTGTTGCACGGATTAGACCCGAAGCCGGGTGAGCTACCCATGGCCAGGGTGAAGCTTCGATAAAATCGAAGTGGAGGCCCGAACTGGTCAGTGATGCAAAACTGTCAGATGAGCTGTGGGTAGAGGTGAAATGCCAACCGAACCCGGTGATAGCTGGTTCTCCCCGAAATGCATTGAGGTGCAGCCTCAG
>JAUWXS010000028.1 GCA_030616265.1 Dehalococcoidia bacterium | reverse complement strand
CTGCTGCTTATCGAGAATGTGGGCAACCTGGTCTGCCCCGCCGAGTTTAGCCTGGGCGAGGACCGGAGAATCTTAATCTCGAGCACCCCCGAGGGCGACGATAAGCCCTTTAAGTACCCCCTGATGTTCCACGAAGCCGACGCCGTGCTCATCAACAAGATTGACCTGCTGCCCTACCTCAAGTTTGATGTCGACGCCTTTTCTAAGGCCATTAAGGGGATAAACCAGAAGGTAAAAATCTTCCCCCTGTCCTGCACCACCGGCGAGGGCATTGATAAGTGGGTCTCCTGGCTGCTGGGCCAGGTTGGTCAACGAAAAAGCTAGGGGAGTACTGGTTGACGCTATTTAATAACAGGTAGTATACTCACCCATAGATTTTGACCCATATATTGCGGGAGGTAATAGTAAATGGAAAAGCAATGGCAGGAGCTGACCCCGATGGAGAAGCAGGAAGCACTGTTTGCGCGGTGGCTTTCGCCCAAAGACCCTGAGGGGAATAACCTTAAATTCCAGAGCCCCGCCGCCGAGAAAGCCTACAAGGAAAGGGCAACCAGGTTCAAGGACGCCATCCAGTTAAAGAAACTGCCCGATAGGGTGCCGGTCCTGCCCATGCTCAGCTTTTTCCCGACCTACTATGCTGGAATAACCCCCCGGGAAGCCATGTACGACTACGATAAGCTGGCTAAGGCCGGCAAAAAATACATGCTGGACTTTGAGCCGGATGTGAACTCTGGTATCGGTATCGCCTCCCCAGGGAAGGTTTTCGATATCCTTGACTACAAGCTGTACGCCTGGCCCGGCCACGGAGTTTCCCCCAATCACACCTACCAGTGTCTTGAAGCGGAATACATGATGGCTGATGAATATGATGCATTGATTCAGGACCCGTCCTATTTCTTCGCTGCCACCTACTTACCGCGCATATTCGGCAATCTGCAAGGCTTCAAGATGCTGCCCAATCTGTCCACCATGCAGGAGTTGCCGTTCGTCGGTCCCAATGTTATACCCTTCGGCCTGCCCGAGGTTCAAGCCGCCTACCAGGCTCTCTTTGAAGCCGGGGCTGCAGCCATGAAATGGGCGGGGGTGGTGGGTGCCTTCGGTAACGAGATGGCGACGCTGGGCTTTCCCGGCGGCTCTGGCGGGTTTAGCAAGGTTCCCTTCGACGTAATCGGCGATACCCTGCGGGGCACCCGGGGGATAATGATAGATATCTACCGCCAGCCCGACAAGGTCATCGAAGCCATGGAGGCCCTGACGCCCTTAATGATTAATATGGGAGTATCGGCGACGCAGATGGGGGGCAACCCGATGGTGATGATACCGCTGCACAAGGGCGCCGACGGCTTCCTCTCCGATGAGCAGTTCAAGAAGTTCTACTGGCCCTGCTTCAAGAAGCTCCTCATGGGCTTGATTAACGAAGGCTGCATCCCATTTTCTTTCGTTGAGGGGGGCTACAATACGCGCCTGGAGGTTATCCGGGATGTACCCAAGGGCACTACCTTCTGGACTTTCGACACCACCGACATGGCTAAAGCTAAGAAGGCACTGGGTGACGTTGCCTGTATCGGCGGCAATGTGCCCACCGACCTGTTGGCCGTAGGCACGCCCCAGCAGGTAAAGGACTACGTCAAGAATCTTATCGACACCTGCGCTGAGGGCGGCGGCTATATGGTGGCCAACGGGGTTGCCGCCGACGACGTCAAGCCGGAAAACTTCAAGATGATGATTGACTTCACCAAGGAGTACGGCGTCTATAAATAGCCTTTCGGTTGTCCAAGGGCTATATTATAGATATTAACATGTGGCCCGGAGAATCCTACTTTCTCCGGGTTACTGTTTTGGCGACGCCTTCTCGGGCTCCTTTTTATATATGGAGGTATGCACCCCGGAGATATCGGCGCCCACATAGCTGTATCCGGTATTCTCGCCTACCTCGTTGGGGTCGAACGCTTTCTTGAGCTTGCCGAACCATACATGGTAGTTGGATACGCGTTTTCCGATTTCATCGACAGGCAGGACGCCCATTGCCGGCACCGCGAAGCAGCCGTCTAAAGCCCTCTTGCCCAACTTCCCCAGCCATTCCTGTACGGCTTTCGAGGATTTTTCGTCGTATGGATTAAATCGGCAGAATATTTCCGTGTGCCCCAGGTGCCCCTGTTCCTCTCCCCAGCCGAATTGCTGCCCGTCATCAGCTATGACCAGGCCCTTCTTTATCAGTTCCCTCTTCAATACGGCCCCTTCTTCCAGCCACTTCACATGGTTATCGTATCGCTGGCCCTGCACCATCATCGAAGAGAACATACCGCCGGCGCGGAAAGTCTCTCTGATAGAGGCACAGACCCGCGTGCACTGGAAGAGCAGGGTAGATTCGACGGCGGGGTCTTCGACCGTTTTCAGGGACTTCCCGTCGGTTTCCTTTATAATTTGCGCCAGCGCCTTCTTCTTGTACGCAAAGTCCTCGTCGAAGTTGCCGGCGATTATAACCATGAAACCGGGCCCCTGTACCTCTTTGGTGAATTTGTCCAGGGTGGCAAAATCCTCTTCATTACTCGTCGTTATGTTGGAGGATACCATTGATGGACAGAAGCCCATGAGCTCGAAGGCTATCTCGCTTTCACCTATCTTGAGTTCCGCCTCGACCAGCTTCTCGATTGACGGGAAGGAGAAATAGCGCACCATCATGTTCAGGTCTGACGGTTTCTTGCCGAGGGTGTAGCGCGGCGATACCCCTTCCAGCGGATATTCTGAGGGCCCCGGCCAGTGATAGACCTTGGTCGCCTGTTTGGTAATTACACCCCCGCCCCTGAGTATGCCTCTTAAAGACGGCCCCGGCCCATCACCGCAGAACCACTCATCCGAAGCCCCCAGCGTCCCCAACCTGATTATCTCCCCTTCATCAGTTACCCATTCCGTCGCCAGGTCGTTTCGGTCCCCGGTGCTCGTGGTCAACCCCATATGGCCATGGCCGGACATGGCGAGCGCGGTGCAGGTAGAGCCTGCCCCCTTTACGTTACAAATCATGCCCCTCTTGAACAGCTCGCCTTGCAACTCCGCCGAGATTACGTAAGGCTCGACCACGGCGTACATGTTTTTCTCGTTGATTTCGATGATGCGGTTCATCCTTCTCAGGTCTAAGAATATGAAATCGTACGTGGGGGGCATAAATGACCAGCCCGTGCTCTGGGCTTTGTAGGGTATCTTATGTTTGTTGCACAGCTTGATGACCGCGGCAACCTCTTCCGTGTTCCCGGGGAGAACCACGGTTAAATCCGGCGAACGATAGGCGGCTTTTATGACCGGGTCATCGGAAATATTCTCCGCTCCCACCACATCTTCGAATTCCTTATATACATCTTTGCTTATAGCCATGATTCATTGACCACCTTTCTTAGATTGCCTTCTCAACCAGTTCAACGATATCGTAAACCTTCAGGCCGCTGCCGCTCTCTTTGATGGCTTCGTTGAAGTTCTTTTCGCACCACGGACAGGCGGTAGCGATTGCCTCAGCCCCGGTAGACTCGGCTTCTTCGATCCTCTCTTTTGCGGTCCACATAGCGAACTCGGGGTTGGACTCGTTAACGCCGCCCCCCGCACCGCAGCACCAGGCGTATTCCTTAATCCTGTCCATTTCAGAAAGTTTTAGACCGGGAATACTGGTGAGTACCTCCCTCGGAGGTTCATAGACGCCATGTGTGCCCCGCCGGTATTCCTTGGGAGGGTCAAAAACAAACTTGTACCCCGGGATTCTTTTCCCTTCCCAGTGTATCCACGGCTCACCCAGTCTGCCGAGATAGCAAGGGTCATGATAGGTGACCGTCATATTCACTTTCTTGTTCAGCTTGAGTTTGCCTTCTTTAATCAGGCGGGCAAGATATTCGGTGATATGCAGTACCTCCAGGTTGCCCTTGAGGCCAAACTTGTCGTAGAGTACCTTGAAGGCGTGGTAGCCGTTGGCGCAACTGGTGACCAGGGTTTCTATGCTGCACTGCTTGAAGAGGGCCATGTTGTTTTGAGCCTGCCGGATGAAATCGTTCTGGTAACCCATCTGGTAGGCGCGACCGCCGCAGCAGGACTCAACTTCCCCGCCGATACCGAAGTCAACGCCGGCTTTGTTTAGCAGCTTGGCCGTGGCTCTGGCTACCGGCCACATGTCTTTATCAAAACTGGTCAGGCAGCCCACGTGATAGGCGACCTTGGTCTTCTGCCTGAGAAAGTCCTTTATCCCCAGCCCCTTGGCCCACTCCCCGCGCTTGGCTTTCGCGCCCGGCACCATGGTGCCCTGCTTGCGCAGGCTGGTGATTGCCTTGTCGAGGGCGGGGTTGGTATGGCCTTCCTCAACGGCCTTAATCCTGAACTCGTATATCGGCTCCAGCACTTCCATGTCCATGGCGTACTTGCAGGATATATCACAGGCACCGCACATCTGACAGTTATAGACTATATCAAGGAGCTTATCGGTATATTTAAATCCGTTGGTCAACATTTCCTTGGCGATAAGCAATCGGCCACTGCCTGAGTAGGCGTGGAAATTATATTTCGCGATGCTGGGACATGCCTCCGAATGCTCCACTCCCTTTATCTTTTGCAGGGGTATATGTTTGCAGGCCGAACACCGGCAGCACATCTCTACATCACCACGATAATCTTCTATAGCCATCTTCGCTCCTTCCTGAATTTGTTCATATAAGTCTCTTTTTTAAAAGCAGAGTTTCCCCGGATTCATAACCCTGTTCGGGTCCAGTATCTCCTTGACCCTGGTTAGAGCCTCAACGTAAGCCGCATCCCGGTTCACAATCATCCGGGCGCTCTTGCCATATGGCCTGGAGAAGAAGGCGCCCGTTGCCATCAGGGCAGTGACGGCGAAGGAAGATAACTCCTCGACCCGGTTTAGCTCGCTGGGGTTTTCGGGGTCGTAAAACAGGTTGAACTCACAGTGGCAGTTGGCACCCTGTACTATCGGCTGGAGGTAAATGCCCATATCCGAAGCGGGATAGCCGAATTCATTGGCCAGCTCTTGCATGACGCCGATCTGGCCTTCGAGCTTTTCATAGGTGGTTATGAAGAATATATCGTGGCAGGCTCCTCTGTAGCGGAGCTTCCAGTAGGGCTCGGCGGAGGGCCGCTGCACGGTTTTCAGCATTTCGGCGGCGGAAACCCTGCCGACGGCTCTTTCCGCCTCCACTCCTATCCGATTGGTTAGGTCCGAAATGCCCTTTATCTGGGAACTAACCCTTTCTTCGGGGAAATAGTCATAGCCGGCTACGTTAAAGAAAAGCACCCAGGGGGGCAAACTATCCTTCAAGTCCTGGTAATCACCGGGCCATTTTTTGGCCACGAGCGCCGCCAGGTTAGAATTATTCAGCACCAGGCACTCATTGACCAGTCTCAATCTTACCAGCCAGTGAACCAGCTCGAACAGCTTATCAAGGTCCGGGGAGCCGACCACGAAAGGCTCTTCAAGTTTGGGGAGCAGTTCACATCTCAACGATGCCCACGTTACGATACCCATCGTCCCCTGGGCTCCCTGGATAAGCCTGTACCATTGTGCTGGCCCAGGTCCATAGGGTGTCTTTTGTGCCCCACCCGCCGCCCACTGCTCCTCGATTGTCCCCGGCCCAGCGGCCTGCCCCGTCCTGAACATTTCGCCGTTCCCAAAGACTACCTCGACACAGGCCAGCGGGTCGGAGATATCCCAGTGGTACTTGGGCATTACCACAGGCTCTCTTTCCAGCATACTGCCGACAACCGACTTTGACTTCCGCGGCAGCAGGGGCATGTTGAGCCTAAGCCCTTCTTTTTTTACCGCTGGTATCAGTTCCCCAAAGGTTACACCAGGCTCAACCATGGCAACCCGGTGAGCTCGGTCAACCCGGATAACCTTTTTCATTTTAGTTAAATCTACGATAACGGCGCCTCCGGTGCCGGGAGCGCTGTCCCCCCGAAAATGGGGAGGGCCTGAACTCACCGGCACCAGCGGCGTCTGCGTATCGTTAGCCAGCTTGACCAGCTTGGCTATGTCGTCGCTGTTTCTGGGTTTGACCACAAATGCTGTCCTGAATGAATTACCAAAGCCTATACTGTGGGGGGTTTTCTCTACGTGATAGGTCCCGCTGAACACGTTGCCGAGGCCGACTATCTCAATCAGCTTCCCTGCGCGAAGTATTTTTGCCCCCTCAACCAGCTTCTCTTTTTTAATCATTTGCGCCTCCTCTCAGGTTGTGACAATTTTACGGCTAATCTTTGTAGGGCTCGGGAGGTGGCGGGGGGAATATGTTTATCCGGTACTTGCTGTAGGGCAGGTAGTTGGTGGCCGGTTTGTCGGGTGAGCTCCCCGGTGACCCGGCGATGCTGCCCGTAATCGGCTCTTCCACCCAGCCCTTGTCCAGGGGACACATGTAGGCGATGGTGTAAGCGAGCTTGAAGAATTTCCACTCGCCGTCCTCTTTGACATACTCCATGTCGTACTTGCCCAGGCACAGCAGGCAGTCCATCTTGGTCTCGCGCCGCATGCTGACGGTGCCGTGCGAGAACCACACCCCTTTAGCCTTCGTCCCGTCCTTGTTTATCTCGATGATGGGGTTGCAGGTCATATGCACCGACAGCCAGCCCGGAGTGCGCAGGCGCTCTTCGCTGAGGACGGAGTTCCAGAAGCGCTTGACTCCTTCCATGCCCTCGTAGACGCCGGCATCTTCGATATCCATGTAGACACCGGGCGTCTTCTGGGCGAAGAGGGAGGGTATTTCCGAGGTGCGGAGCATAAAGTAGAGGTGGGCGTAGCGGGACTGGAGTTTCCAGATTTCGAGATAGTCTTTGGTCTTGGATAGTTCGGCTACCTGTTCTTTGAGTTGGGCGACGTCGGCTTTAAGGTCTTGACTCATTTTTTCTCCTCTCGACTTGGGCAGAATTGGGGAAGGGGTGGGGGGCTACCAAGTGCTTATTATTTACCCTTATCGCCCGAATGTCAATAACTTAATATAAAATGCGTTGACAAAGTCGGGTCAAAAAACTATTATAG
>JAUWXS010000115.1 GCA_030616265.1 Dehalococcoidia bacterium | reverse complement strand
GGCCTCCTTGATTTGGTCTATATTGGCTGTATCCAGGAATATTTGCATATAAGCTCCTCTATTCAAAGTTAATCCGTAGGGACGGGAGTAGTGAAGTAGTCAGCGACAATAAGAGGCTCCACGCTAACTAGGTTCATAGCTACCAATTATGGGGCGTCCTATTTTTTAGCCACCATAGCTTTCATACACACCTCCCTTAAGATGGTGTATTCTATCATAAACTAGGGTGAAATGGGCAGGGGTGGTTGCACCCCCTCCCGTAGTACTTCTTTGGCGACACCGATAAAATCGCGGAACAGGGGGTGGGGGCGGCCGGGGCGGGAGACGAATTCGGGGTGGAACTGGCAGCTCACCATCCAGGGGTGGTCGGGTAGCTCGCAGAGCTCAACCAGCCGCCCATCGGGGGATAGTCCGCTAAAGACCATGCCCGCCTTCTCCAGCTGCTCGCGGTATTTGTTGTTAAACTCGTAGCGGTGCCGGTGGCGCTCCTGGATAAGCTCCTGCCCGTAGGCTTGAGCGGCACGGCTGCCGTTAACCAGCTGGCAGGGATAGTTGCCCAGGCGCATAGTGCCTCCCTTAATCCTCTTGCCCTTCTGGTCGGGGAGGAGGCCGATTATGGGATAGCGGGTACCGGGATCGAACTCGGTGGAGTTGGGCTCGTCCGAGCCTAAAACGTGGCGGGCGAACTCGATGACCATCACCTGCATCCCCAGGCACAGCCCCAGGTAGGGAATGTTGTTTTCCCGGGCATAGGTGGCCGCCTTCATCATGCCCTCTATGCCTCTAACGCCGAAGCCCCCGGGGATGATAATGCCCTGGGCTGAGCGCAGTACCGAATAGTCCCCGTCATTTTCCAGTGTTTCCGACGGCACCCAGGAGAGCTCCATATCCCGCCCGTGGTGCAGGGTGGCGTGGTAAAGCGCCTCCCGCACCGAGAAGTAGGCGTCCTTTAGCTCCACATATTTACCCACTAGGGCGATATTAACCGGCTGGCGTGGGTTCTTGATAAGCTCGACCAGCTCCTGCCACTGGCTTAGGTTCGGGGAACTGGGTTTGATTTTCAGCTTGTCCACAATCAGTTGCCCCAACCCCTCCGCCTCCAGGACGATGGGCACCTCGTAGATAGTAGAAACCGTGGTCAGGGGGATGACCGCCTTCTGCTCCACATCGCAGAAGAGGGATATCTTATTTCTTATCTCTTCCGAGATAGGGTAATCACTGCGGCAGACGATAATATCGGGCTGGATACCGATGCGCCTGAGCTCATTAACACTGTGCTGGGTGGGCTTGGTCTTTATCTCCTGGGTAGAATTAAGGTAGGGTAGAAGGGTAACGTGGACGAAGAGAATGTTATCCCGCCCCACATCGTTTCGCATCTGCCTGATGGCTTCCAGAAAGGGTTGCCCCTCAATATCACCCACGGTGCCCCCCACCTCGATAATAACCACATCCGCCTTCGATTTCTCAGCCAGCCGCTTGAAGCGCTCTTTAATCTCGGAGGTAACATGGGGCACCACCTGAATGGTCCCCCCCAGGAAGTCACCCCGCCTCTCCTTGGCGATAACCGAGCTGTATATCTGCCCCGAGGTCACGCTGGAATCGGCGGTCAGGTTGACGTCGATAAAGCGCTCGTAGTTGCCCAGGTCGAGGTCGGTCTCGGCTCCGTCCTGGGTAACAAACACCTCACCGTGCTGGTAGGGCGACATCGTCCCCGGGTCGACATTGAGGTAGGGGTCCAGCTTTTGCGCCGTCACCGTAATCTGGCGACTCTTGAGGATGGTGCCGATGGAAGCGACGGTGATGCCTTTTCCAACGGAACTAACTACACCACCAGTAACAAAGATATACTTTGACATCAGGGAAACCAAACTCTAAGGACTCAATGAAGTAGCCTTGGTGTTAGAGTGGGGGTTTCTTAGTATTATAATGACGAAAGCACAGCTTGTCAATAGTTTGTATTGCCTGGGGAGGCGGTGCTATGATTATATAGCCATGGAACAACAACTCAGGGAAGCCTTTGCCCGCCGCCAGAAGCAAACCATCACCGACCCCAAGCGCATACCCTCGGCGGTGCTGGTGCCCATCTATTATAGGGAAGGGCAGTGCTATATCCTCTTCACCCGCCGCACCGAGAAGGTCAAAGAACACAAGGGGCAGATATCATTCCCTGGTGGCGCCCGCCAGGACGGCGAAAGCCTGCTCGAAACCGCCCTGCGCGAGTCCAGTGAAGAGATAGGTTTGGCCCCCGCCGACGTCGAGATATTGGGGCAGCTGGACGATACGCTGACGGTGGTCTCGAACTATATCGTCACCCCCTTCGTCGGCGTTATCCTCTGGCCCTATAACCTCAAAGCCGACGGCTGGGAGACCGATGAGATAATTGAGGCCCCGATTACGGCGCTGCTGGATAAGAACTCGCGGGAAGATAAGGACGAGGTCATCGAAGGCAAACCGGTCACCTCTTACTTCTACCACTATGGGGGGCGGGTAATCTGGGGGGCAACCGCCCGCATCCTGCACCAGTTCCTGGATATCTTCGTCCGGGCCATGAAGAGCTAGGCAGCCACTCCTCGCCAACCTTAAAGAATTTTGTTAACTTTCCTCTTAAAGTATTGACATATTTCATATTGTAGTTTATAATGTCTCTAGCTAGAGGAAGTTAAAATGGCAGGCAAGGATTACTACAATATACTAGGTGTCGCTCGTAACGCCACCGAGCGCGAGATAAAGCAGGCTTACCGCAAGCTGGCGCGCCAGCACCACCCCGACATTAATCTCGGCGACAAGTCGGCGGAGGAGAAGTTCAAGCAGATAAACGAGGCTTACGAAGTCCTCTCCGACAAAGAAAAGCGCCAAAAATACGATAAGTACGGCGACCGGTGGCAGCATGCCGACCAGTTCGAACAGGCGCGCCGCCAGCAGCAAGCGTCAGGCCGGAACTTTCAGGGCGGCAGGGTCTATTTCAGCGAGGAAAATGTCGGCAGCATCTTCGACGACCTGCTCCGCGGTTTCGGCGGCAGGG
>JAUWXS010000010.1 GCA_030616265.1 Dehalococcoidia bacterium | reverse complement strand
ACTCCATTGATTAAACGGCGCCCTTTTCGGTCACCCCACTACACCATCTCCAATGCCGGGCTGGTGGGTGGGGGACAATGGCCCCGGCCGGGCGAGATAAGCCTCAGCCATCGGGGGGTGCTCTTCCTCGACGAGCTTCCCGAATTCGGGCATTCCGTGCTTGAGGTGCTGCGTCAGCCCCTGGAAGACAGGATAATCACCATCAGCCGGGCACAGGGGAGCGTCACTTTTCCGGCTAACTTTATGCTGGTGGGGGCAATGAACCCCTGCCCCTGCGGCTACTACGGCGACCCCTTTAAGCAGTGCACCTGCTCGCCGAGCCTGGTCGCCCGCTACCAGAAGCGGGTCAGCGGGCCCTTTATCGACCGGGTTGACATCTTTGTTGAGGTGCCCCACATTGACTACGAAAAGCTGGCTGACGACAGGCTGGGGGAAGAGTCGGAGAAGGTTCAAGCCAGGGTTGAGGCGTCACGTTCAATACAGCGCCAGCGCTTTAAAGGGACAAGCCTGGCCTGCAACGCCGAGATGACGCCCACCGAGGTCAGGGAGTCCTGTAAAACAGAGGAATCAGCCCAGAGCCTGCTCAAGGCGGCTATGAAGCAGCTTTATCTTTCCGCCCGCGCCTTCCACCGCATCCTCAAGATAGGCCGCACCCTCGCCGACCTGGAAAACACCGATATCATCAAAGCCCACCACATCGCCGAAGCTATCCAGTATCGGCCGCGAAGTCTGGTGTAGTCGGGGTCCTCTCCTCATAATTTAGGTTTCTGCCTCCACCCCGTTTCCTTGACGAAGCAAAAAGCGACTAAGGCCAGCAGCCCAAAAGCCGCCCAGAGAAAGAAGGGGTATGGGGAGGCGGGGTTGGCGGGGTCGGCCAAGCTGTTGCCCAGGGCGGGAGAAATAATGGGGCCTACATTCATAAGAGTCTGCGTCAATCCCATAGCGGTGCCGGCATAGACCACCCCTACCCCTTCCGTCTCGGTGCTTATGGTAAGGGCGACGGCCATAAAGCCGTCACGGGTAACGCCCACTACTATCAATATCACCCATACCATGGCGACGCTCACCACAGGCAGCAGGGCGATGCCGACAACGGTAATGACCAATATCGGAAAAAGGACCGCCTTCCTCAAGTCCATCCTGGCCGATAATAAGGCAAGCGGGATAGCCCCCAGCGTACTGAGGGCATTAAAAGTAGCCAGGCTGCCGTCGGCGCTGGCTACCGTCCAGCCGATATCACGCAGGTAGGTAGGCAGGTAACCCATCATCCCCTGAAGACAAGCCCCATAGCCCAAAAGGGTCAGCCCAAGCAGCCAGATGGTTTTGATAGGAAACACGCGCGCTACCGACTGGCGCAGCGGCACTCTGGTCAGCTCCGCCCCCAGGTGTACCGGGGCATGCTCCTTTACGGTGAGCAGCCAGAGCAGCCCGATGACGACCGATATGCCGCCATACAAGTACAATACGTTCTCCCAGCCGTTGAGCAATGGTGACATTACGGTGGCGCTAATCATTGAGCCTACGGTAAAGCCAAGTCCCATGCCCGCCGATACCACGCCGTTGGCGATGACCAGCTTTCTCCCCGAAAACCAGGTGGCGGTGGTCTTAAAGACGCTGCTGGGTATAACCCAGATGGAAAGCCCGAAAAAGAAGGTGACTATGGCCAGGCTTAAAAAGTCATCGGTGGTGCCCCTGACGGCGCCGAATACTCCGGCCAGGATACAGGCAATACCCATGACGCGAATGGCTCCATAGCGGTCGGTGAGCAAGCCGGCGACGAGGACAATACACAAAGCGGCAAAGGCCGGCATTCCCCAGACTATACCCATCTCCACCAGGTCCATGCCCAGGTCCTCGGCTATCTCCTTAAAGAGGACCGCCATGCAAATCTGTTGCATGGCAAGAGTAAAGGTGAAGGTCAGTGCCGCCAGGGTGAGCACATACAACCGGTAACCTTTTCCGCCGCTTTGAGTATTAACTACATTCATTATTAAAAATACCCGTCAACATAGGGCATATCCCGTATGTCGGGTTAAATAACTCTGATAGTGGAGGAAGAGGCAACCTTGGTAACGCGGGCTCTCTAGCTCCAGAGCCAGAAGGCGCCCCCCATGACCATCAGCAGCACGCCGACAATCAGGGCTATCCAGCCGCCTATTTTCAGTGCCCCCACTCGGGGGCGTTCCGGCCAGTGTTCCAGAAATTCCCTGGCGTCAGGGCGACTGGCCAGGGAATCATAGTAGCTACGTTCTTCTCCCCGGCCCAAAAAAATCAAGATTATGCCCACGATGGCAAAAAAGCCACCTATACCGATAGGTATTAAATACTCGCCAGAAGTCATGGCTAACCTCCAGCTTTACTTAACTTCAACGGTAGCGCCGGCAGCCTCCAGCTTCTGCTTCATCGTGGCTGCCTCGTCTTTGGCAACTCCCTCTTTTACCGTCTGCGGGGCGCTCTCGACAAAGTCCTTGGCCTCTTTAAGCCCAAGGGTAGTCAGCTCCCTCACCGCTCGGATAACGTTAATCTTGTTAGCCCCTATATCCTTGAGAACGACGCTGAACTCTGTTTGCTCTTCAGCCGCCGCTGGAGCCGCTGCTGCCGCCCCACCCGCGGCTGGTGCCGCCACCGCCACCGAAGCACTAACGCCAAACTCGGCCTCCAGAGCCTGCACCAGCTCCGACAGCTCAAGCACGGTCATCTTCTTTATTGTCGTCATTATGTCTTCAACACCCTTTGACAACTTCTTGGCTACAGCCGGTTTCTTCTCCGCCTCAGGCTTAGCCGGGGGTTTCGCCTCAGCCTTGGCTTCAGGCTTCTTAGCCTCTGGTTTGGCTTCAGGCTCTTTTACTTCAGCCTTGGCCTCAGCCTTGACTTCTGGTTGAGCTTCTGGCTCTTTGACTTCAGCCTCAGCCTCGGGTTTAGCTTCAGGCTCTTTAGTCTCTACCTTGACCTCAGGTTCTTGGGCTTCAGCCTTGGCTTCTGGTTGAGCTTCTGGCTCTTTTACTTCAGCCTTGGCTTCTGGTTTGGCTTCAGGCTCTTTTACTTCAGCCTTGGCCTCAGGCTTGGCTTCTGGTTCTTTAGCCTCAGCCTTGACTTCAGGTTGAGCCTCTGCCTTGACCTCAGGTTCTTGGGCTTCAGCCTTGGCTTCTGGTTCCTTCACCTCAGCCTCAGCTTCGGGCTTCTTGGCCGTTTTTTTGCCCTTGGCTTCTTCTTGTGTCATCTTATCCTCCCTCCAATTGTTTAATCCTTGATTGCAGCACCCCTACCAGTCCCGTCATAGGGGCGCTAAGACGGCTGACCAAAGCCGAGATGGGGCTCTGAATTCCGCCCACAACCTTAGCCAGCAAAACCTCCCTTGATGGTAATTTAGACAGGGTTTCAACTTCCTCCAAGCTAAGCAGCCCGTCGGGCAGGAAGCCGCCCTTTATACTGATCTCTACCTTAGAAGCCTGAACATAGGCGGCCAAGGCTTTGGCCGGCTCAGTTATATCGCCGTAGCCGAAGGCAATCGCCACCGGCCCCTCGAAGAAGCTAACTAGCTCATCTTTGCCTGCCCTCTCGGCGGCAAAGCGGGCCAGCGTGTTCTTCACCACCCTGTACTCAATGCCAGCCTCCCTCAACTGGCGGCGCAGCTCGGTCATCTCAGGCGCTGACAGCCCCCGATAGTCGGTCAGAACACCAACGCTGCATCGGGAAAGGACCTCCTGCAGGCTATCAATAATCTGCGCCTTCTTGTCCTTACTCGACATTCTTCATCACCCCCTAAAAAGTAAGCCCTTGCGCCTGCCGCACAAGGACCTACGATAAAAGCCCTCTTTCTCCTCGGCAGGCAGCTAATTAAGCCTCAAAGGCACCCGCTGTCTCAGGAAACCTGTTTTATTTTACTATTTTACTACTTTACCGGCTCGAAGGCAAAAAATACCCTCGGCACCTCATCCATCACACCCTTTTTCTCTACTATCATCGCCGGTATGTCAAAGACAGCCAGCTTGACGGTAGCCCCTTCCTTGAGCTGCCCCTCTTTGCAGTTAACGACACGGGAGATGAACTTGCGTCCCTCGCCCAGGTCAACCAGGGCATGAATCAGAGGCGTCTCAAAGCCCAGAGGCACTCCGGCCACTTCCTCGGTAAAGCGAAGCACCTTGCCCTGGGTGGGCAGGTCCACCCACTCCAAATCATCTGAATTGCACTGCGGGCAGACGACCCGGGGTGGGAAAGGTACGTTGCCGCACTTCTTACACTTGGTGGTGGTGAATCTGTTCTGCCTCAGGTTCTCGTAAAACGGATGAATCCGGTTGAACTCCTTGGCCTGCAAGGGATAAAGGTCCATGGTGGACGGGTATAAACCTTCTAAAATTGGTACTCCCAGTACTGTCATAACTCCCCCCCTTATTATAATTTTCTAAATTCTTAGGGCTCTCTTCCGTAGATGAGTATGGTATGCTCGACATTAAGTCCGCTCAGGTTATGCGTCAGCCCTATCTTAGCGCCTTCTACCTGCCTTATGGCCCTTCCCTGCAGCTGGTAAGTTATCTCGCGTGCCTGGCGAATGCCAGTGCCGCCGAAGGGATGCCCACAGGCGAGAAGACCGCCGTCGGTATTTACTGGTATCTTACCTCCAAAATCGCTCTGTCCCGACTCGACAAAGGGTCCCCCCTCCCCCTTCTTGCAGAAGCCCAGGTCCTCCATCTCGATAATCTCCGAGATAGTGAAGCAGTCATGGGTCTGGGCGACATCAATATCATTGGGGCCAACCCGCGCCCTCTCGTAAGCCTTTTTGGCCGCCGTTCTCAGGTGCAGCCAATCAGCCAGGTGTTCACCCGGCCAGTTCATCGACATACTATGAAGGGCTACCTGAGCCGTCCCCCTGACATAGACCAGGGGCCTATCGCTAAGCTCCTTGGCTTTATCTTCATAGGTTAATATCACCGCGGCACAGCCATCGGTGACCGGAGTGCAGTCAAAGAGCCCGAGGGGTGGGGCTATCGGTCGGGAGGCCATCACCTCTTCCAGTGTAACCGCCTTCTGAAAATGCCCCTTGGGGTTGTTAGAGCCGTTGCGGCGGTTCTTGACCGTGACGGCCGACAACTGCTCTTTGGTAGTCCCGTAGCGTTTCATATGCTCCTGAGCCGTCATGCTGAAGAAAGGAGGTGGCAGTCCTATTCCCTGGGCTCCTTCCCAATCATGGTCTATGGAAGCCAGCTCGCTGTAATAGGTCTCCCACCGCTGCGGCGTATAGAGCTTCTCACCGCCGGCCACTACCATAATGTCAGCCAGCCCGGCCTTTATCAGCCCCGTAGCCAGGATAATGCCCGAGCTACCGCCAGCGCACAGCGTATCCACCCTGGTGCACATGCTGGTCGGTTTAATGCCGATGCGCTCAGCTATGACCGGAGCTGCATTGACCTGAAAAGAGCGGCGCCCGCAGTAAGAAGAAGCAAACAAAAAGCCGTCTACGTCCTGCTTCTTAAGCGCGGGGACATCGTCAAAACAATCCTTAGCTGCTTCCTGAGCCATATCTATTATGCTGGCCTCCCTCACCCCCCACCGACTCATGCCACCGCCGATAATGCAAACCTTTCTCTCCGCCATTTTTGACCTCCTTATATTACCTAGCCCTTTTTGAATTCGTAGGCAATTCTGCCGTCAGGCCGTTTTACCGAGCTGACCACCAGACTCATGCCCGCCTTGATATCATTGGGCGCAATATCCTTGCTCAAGCGGGCGAGAATCTGGATGCCCCCCTCAAACTCGCCCAGAGCCAGAATATAGGGGGCGTCGTCTTCAAAGCCAGACGGCCCGTAATTAACTATGGTATAGGTAGCCAGCTTGCCCTTGCCCTTAACCTCAAACCACTCCACTTCGCCGGACAGGCAGCTGGGGCAATCAGCCTTAGGTGGGAAGTAGCTAACCCCGCACTTGGGGCACCTGGTGGCCATCACCTTGCCTTGTTCCAGGTAGGTGATAAAATCAGCCACCTTGGCTTCTGCGGTAAAACTGACCGTGCCAAAATTCTCAAAGCCCATCAAGCTACCTCCTGAGAATGGTTACATTGCCGTATTGCCCGATGCCACCGATATTATGAACCAGCCCTATTTCGGCCCCCTTCACCTGGGCTTCAGTAGCCTCCCCACGGAGCTGGCGAACAATTGTTCTTATCTGTGAGCCACCGGTGGCGCCTATAGGATGACCCTTGGAGAGCAGGCCGCCGTCAACATTTACCGGTATCGTGCCATCGGCATAGGTCTCTTTGTCTTCAATCAACCCCACCCCCTCCCCGGGCTTGGCAAAGCCCAGGTCTTCGTAAGCCAGAATCTCGGAGACGGTAAAGCAATCGTGAACCTCGGCAACATCGATATCCTGCGGTTTGAGGCGGGCCATCTTGTATGCCTGCCTGGCGGCTTCCTGAGCGCACTTCAGGCCGGTAAGCAGTTCTCTTCCCGCCATGGTCATGGTATCGGTAGCCGCCCCCAACCCCACAATCCAGATGGGCTTATCGGTTATCCCCTTAGCCACATCGCCTCTGGCGACGATGATACAGGAAGAGCCGTCGGCGTTGGCGCAGCAATCAAACTTCTTGAGAGGGCTGGTTATCACCTCTGAGTTCAGGATATCTTCCAGGCTCAACTCCTTGCGGTAGGTAGCCTTGGGGTTGGTCGCTCCGTAGTGAGAATTCTTAACCCGCACCTTGGCCAGATGCTCCTCGGTGGTGCCGTACTTATCCATATGAGCCTGGGCGTACATGGCATAACCGGCGGGCATAGTAAGCCCGAAGGGCGATTCCCAGATTATGTCCGCCCCCCGCCCCATTCTCTCGGCGGCGTCGCGGGAGGAAAGCTCGGACATCTTCTGAAAGCCGATTACCGCTACC
Organism: Dehalococcoidia bacterium; assembly: GCA_030616265.1. GTDB lineage: Bacteria > Chloroflexota > Dehalococcoidia > Dehalococcoidales > BS750m-G39 > E44-bin88. Next base: position 5,536 of record JAUWXS010000010.1, on the reverse strand, counting down.
ATCTTATGAAGGCCAGATTTAACCAGCGACCAGGCTACTCTTAAGCCGGTGCTGCTGGAGGAACATACCGTCTCCACATAGAAACTGGGCTTGGGGGTTAACTCCAGGTACTCCGATATCAAGCCGGCCGGTGAGCGCTGCTTATCATACTCCGGCGCCGAACAGATAATGGAGGCATCGATATCACCGGTGGTTATATCCAGACCCTCCAGCGCCTCCTTAAAGGCCTCAAAAGCCAACTCCCTGATAGACTCGCCGCAGCTACGGGTGAAAACGCTCTGCCCGGCACTGACAATAGCAACATCTGCCATCAGATATCCCCTTTCAACCTAGATTATTAACTATCAACCGGAAGTTAAAGACAGAGCTGGTTTAAGGTCAAGCCTTATACCCGGCCCCATGGCAGTGGTTAGAGAAGCGGTTCTGACATACTGGCCCTTAGCCCCGCTGGGCCTTGCCTTCACCACCGCCTCCATTACCGCCGTCAGGTTGGCCAGTAACTTATCTTCCTCAAAGCTAACCTTACCCAGGACGACATGAATGATAGCCTGGCGGTCCAGCTTAAACTCCACCCGCCCCTGGCGGGCTTCCTCAATTGCCCGCGGAATGTCATTGGCTGCCACCACCGTCCCCGACTTGGGGTTAGGCATCAGCCCCTTCCTCCCCAGGATTTTCCCCAGCTTGCCGACCTTGCCCATCATATCGGGGGTAGCAATAGCGGTATCAAATTCCAGCCAGCCATCTTCAATTTTTTTAACCATATCGTCACCGCCGACAGAATCGGCGCCCGCGGTTTCGGCAGCTCTGGCCGCTTCACCCTGAGCAAAAACCAGGACTCGCACCTTCTTGCCCAGCCCATGGGGCAGAAGGGCGACGCCGCGTACCTGCTGAGTGGCATCCTGCGGGTCGATCCCCATACGAAGGTGAAGCTCAACCGTCTCGTCAAACTTGGTATAAGCCGTCTTCTTGGCCAGCCCGATAGCCTCCTGGGGGGAATAGGTCTTGGTCCCATCCACCTGTTTTAGCGCCTCGGCGTATTTCTTACCGTGTTTAGCCACTTTACTCTACCTCAATACCCATACTGCGGGCGGTGCCTTCGATGATGCGCTCCGCCCCTTCAATAGTGGTGGCGTTTAGATCCTTGGCTTTAATCTCGGCTATCTCACGAAGCTGAGCCCGGGATATCTTGCCCACCTTCTCATGGCCGGCATCGCCGGAGGCTTTTTCCAGGCCCAGCGCTTTTTTGAGCAAATCGGCAGTCGGCGGCGTCCTGGTGATAAAGGTGAAAGAACGATCATCAAAGACGGTTATCTCTACCGGAATAATTGAGCCCGCCTGTCTGGCGGTGCGCTCGTTATATTCTTTGCAAAAGGCCATAATATTAAGCCCGTGCTGCCCCAGGGCCGGACCTACCGGCGGCGCCGGGTTTGCCTTGCCCGCGGGAATCTGCAATTTAATTACAGCCTTAACTTTCTTAGCCAATTTATCTCCTAGAGCTTCTCTACCTGCAAGAAGTCAAGCTCAACCGGTGTCTCCCGCCCGAAAAGGGACAGGAGCACCTTTACCTTACCCTTATCGGTGCTTATTTCATCCACCACGCCGACAAAATCAATAAAAGGACCGCTGGTCACCCGCACGCTCTGCCCCTTACGAAAGCCAACCTTTACCTTGGGGGTTTCGGCGGCCATCTGCTTTAGAATCTGATTGACCTCTTCCTCAAGCAGGGGTACTGGCTTACTGCCGCTGCCGACAAAACCGGTGACCCCCGGGGTATTACGCACTATATTCCAGCTCTGGTCGCTCATCTTCATCTGGACCAGGATGTAACCAGGCAATATCTTCTTATCCACATTCCGCCGCTGCCCGTTCTTTACCTCAATCTCCACCTCGGTAGGTATGATTATCTCACCAATCTCTTCAGCACTGTCCATGAACTTGATGCGCTGCTCAAGGTTCTTCTTAACCCGTTCTTCATACCCGGAGTAGGTATGAATCACAAACCAGTCTTTTTGACTTTCAGCTACCTTGTTTTGCTTCTCAGCCACCAATAACCCCTCACTAAAGACAAAGACTAGGAATTAGGAACCGACCAAGCTGCTATCCGCCCAGAAAGAATTTATCCACGATCTGAGCAAAGCCCCAGTCAAAGGCGCCCAGCATTATACCCACGGCCGCGGTAACCACCAGCACCAAGAAGGTTAAATAGGCCGCCTCTCGCCGGGAGAGCCAGACTACCTTCCTCAGCTCGGCTATAATCTCGCCGATAAATCTAAATCGGGAACGCTTGGTAGTAGCGCGATGAGTCATCAAACAGCCTCAAATGCCTCTCCGCTGCCAGCCACTATTTTGTCTCCCTGTGCAGGGTATGGCTGCGGCAACGGGGGCAATACTTTCTAAGCTCTAAGCGCTTGGGGTCATTCCTTTTGTTCTTGCTAGAAGTATATGTCCTCTCGCTGCACTCGGTGCAGGCAAGATGGATAACAACTCTGGCTTCAGCCTTTCTCGCCATTTCTATTCAATGATGCGGCTAAAGGTACCAGCACCTACTGTTTTACCCCCCTCCCGAATAGCAAAACGCAAGCCCTTCTCCAGTGCCACCGGATAGATAAGCTTGATTTTCATTTTGACATTATCACCGGGCATAACCATCTCCACCCCTTCGGGCAGCTCGACAGTCCCGGTAACGTCGGTAGTCCTGATATAGAACTGGGGCTTATATCCGTTAAAGAACGGGGTATGCCTACCCCCTTCCTCTTTGCTCAAAACATAGACCTCGGCCTCGGCATAGGTATGCGGCTTAATCGAGCCGGGGGCGGATATGACCATGCCTCGCTCTATATCATCCCGCTCTACGCCCCGAAGCAGAATACCCACCGCATCTCCAGGCTCGGCGTTGTCTAAGATCTTGTGGAACATCTCCAGGCTGGTAGCCACCGTCTTTCGCGGCTCGTGGTGCAAGCCCACTATCTCAACCTCATCTCCGGGGTTAATCACTCCCCGCTCAACCCTTCCTGTAGGCACGGTGCCCCGTCCCTTGATGCTAAAAACATCCTCTACCGGCATCAAGAAAGGCTGGTCTTTGGACCGTACCGGAGTGGGGATATAATCGTCAATGGCGTCAATCAGCTTCCAGATGCCGCCGCACCACTGGCACTCCCGCTTGCCACAGCCGCACTCTAGAGCCTTGAGGGCGCTCACCTTTATCACCGGTAACTTATCGCCGGGGAATTGATATTTAGTCAGCAATTCTCTTGTCTCCACCTCAACCAGCTCTCGAAGCTCTTCGTCATCCAGGGCATCTATCTTGTTAAGAGCCACTGCGATGTAGGGGACCTCCACCTGGCGAGCCAGCAGGACATGCTCTCTGGTCTGGGGCATAGGTCCGTCGGGGGCGCTTACCACCAGGATGGCGCCGTCCATCTGGGCAGCCCCGGTTATCATGTTCTTGATAAAGTCGGCGTGCCCCGGGCAATCGATATGGGCATAATGGCGTTTCTCGGTCTCGTACTCAATATGGGCAATAGCTATGGTCAACCCCCGTGCCTTCTCTTCAGGGGCATTATCAATGCTCTCAAAGGCACGATACGCAGTATCCCCTTTCTGAGACAGTACCATAGTCATCGCCGAAGTCAAGGTTGTTTTACCATGGTCGACATGACCGATAGTGCCCACATTGCAATGGGGCTTAGTCCGCTCAAATTTCTTCTTTGCCATTTTTTAACCCCCTTTACTTAAAGCCCACAACCAGATTCGAACTGGTGACCCCGTTCTTACCAAGAACGTGCTCTACCTACTGAGCTATGTGGGCACCCAAAACATTATACCAGTTTTTATGGTAGAACATCTAATCCATACTATATTCAAGTGGAGGGGGCAGGATTCGAACCTGCGTAGCCCTTAGGGCGGCAGATTTACAGTCTGCTCCGATTAACCACTCCGGCACCCCTCCCCACACCAGACCTAAGCCCGAGAGGGGAGTCGAACCCGCTAACCTACCGATTACAAGTCGGTTGCGCTACCATTGCGCCACTCGGGCATCCCAGCTACAGGTTAGCTGGAACATTATAAAAATGAAAGGTTTAAAAGTCAAGCTTGGTAGCGCATACCGGATTCGAACCGGTGATCTCCTCCTTGAGAGGGAGGTGTCCTAAACCCCTAGACGAATGCGCCACCTAAAAAGGCTGGCTACTAAAGGAACCATATCGAACTTTCTACACGCCAGCCACAGCTATTATACCAGCGCCGAGCTAAAACGGCAAGCTAATCTCCACTTATCTTAAGGTCTTATGGATTCTCCGCCTCTTTGGACGCTTCCTCAAATACTCTTTGCTCCCGCTTCAGAAACTTTTCCTTGCCATCGGTGTACGAGGGAAGGACCCATTCCATCTCATTCAGGTTCGCCGTTATAATCGGAAGCCAATTATAGGGGATGGATACCAGCATCCATCCTTCCTCAAATACCTCTTTTGCTTTCGTTCCAAAAGCCAGCCCGGTAACCGTGTAGTTCACCTTGCCGCTTTGGAAGGGATAAATGTAAAGCCAGGCACAGCCCAATACGCCCGTCGCCCTGGTCTCCCACAACTCGCCGGTGGAATAGCTCATCGCCCTGAGCACGATTTCCGCCTGGCTGGGGGTGGCGGTAAGAACCAAGAGGTCCGGCTCGAAGGTCAATTTGTCTAAGGGGGCGAAAGCGACATAGTTAACCAGCCCCGGGGTGAAGCGGGGAATGTATTGATAGATTTTATTGTTAGCCCGCGGCTCCTGATAGATGCCGAACTTGGGCCCAATAAGCCCGCCTTCCACGGCCAATGAAAATTCATCCATTCCCAATACTACCCTGCCGACGCAGCTCTCATTCTCTCGGCTGAAGTAAAAGGGGGTACCCCTTCGCTGGGCTTCTCTGAGCATTTCGCAGAAAGGGATAGCCTTGTCCAGCTGCTTAATTCCTTTTGGTTTGCTTAGGGAGAACTTGACAGCTACCGGCGGATTCTCAAAATTGAACTTCTTGTAGATGGATAAATCAGTTTTAAGCGGTTTCACATTGGCCCCCTTAAAAAAAGTGGCTGGGGAAGAAGGATTCGAACCTTCCCTTACGGATCCAGAGTCCGCTGTCCTACCACTAGACGATTCCCCAGCACAAAAGGATTATAGCACGGGGGTAGGCTCAGGGCAATAACAGCCATTTGACACCACACCCCTGAATATTTATGCTAAACTATTAAGAAAGGAACAAAGCCTTGGCCGATTTATCCACCCTGCAAAAGACCCTGAAAATCAGGTTTAAAAATAAGTATCTACTGGAGCAATCCCTGATTCACAGCTCCTATATCAATGAAAACCCCGGCCTCGCCGCCGGCGACAACGAAAGGTTAGAGTTCCTGGGGGACGCTGTACTGGGCTTTATCATCGCCGAAGAGCTCTATAAGCGCTTTCCCCAGTTCAGCGAAGGGGAGATGACCCGACTGCGCTCATCCCTGGTGCGCCAGAGTGCCCTCGCCCGCATGGCTAAGGCTATCAAACTGGGCGATTACCTCTA
>JAUWXS010000108.1 GCA_030616265.1 Dehalococcoidia bacterium | reverse complement strand
GATAACCTTCGCCTGTGCCAGAGCCGCCAGCGGGGCTATCATCCTTATAGTGCTCCCCGAGTTGCCGGCGAAAATCTTTTGTTTATCGGTAACCCTGATTCTACCGCCGGTGCCGATAATCGTCAGGCTATCGCCCTTGAGGGCGATTTCAGCCCCCAGGGCGCGGCAGGCGTCGATGGTGTAACCAGTATCATCCGACAGCAGGGGGTTTTCGATGACGCTTTTCCCCTTTGCCAACGAGGCCAGTATTACCGCCCGATGGGTGTAGCTCTTGGAGGGCGGGGCCGAGACCTCGCCCGTCACCGATGATGGCGTTATTCTTAGTCTCACTTTTTCTTCCCGCTATTGATGTGTTCGACCAGGGCTTCCAGCCCCAGTATATAGCTTTGCTTTTTGAGTCCGCTAACCTGCTTGATGGCTAGGTCGGCAATGACCGATAGCTTACGCCACTCTTCACGCGTGTGGATATCCGAGAGGTGCACCTCGACCACGGGCAGGCCGGCGTCAAGCAGGGCGTCGTGGAGGGAGTAGCCGTAGTGGGTGAGGGCGGCGGGGTTGATGAGAATGCCGTCGGCTTCATCTGTGTTCCCCTGGATGAAGTCGATGATGGCGCCTTCGTGGTTGGACTGGAAGAAGATGAGCTCGCAGCCCAGCGACTGGCTCTTTTCGATAAGCGCCCGCTCTATTGATGGCAGGGTGTCGCTGCCGTAGTGCTCGGCGTCTCTCCTGCCCAGCATATTAAGATTGGGGCCGTTAATCACCAGTATCTTCATCGGCATAGCTCCATAAGTACTTTTCTGACCACATTTTCCTCTACCGGCTGGTTGGTTACTCCTTTACCAATGCCCTTGAGCAGCACCCAGCGGGTCTGGCCCAGGGTCGTTTTCTTGTCGAAGCGGATGGCGTTAATTAAACCATCGGGGCTTACCCTCTGGCAAGAGGTGGGCAGCCCGAACTTTTGCAGCTGGTTTTTAATGCCTTGAACGTCGCTTGGCTCGAGCATTCCCAGCTGCTGGCTTATTTTAGCGACGGCGATTATGCCCACCGCCACCGCCTCGCCGTGGCGGCATCCCCGAAACTTGGTGACCGCTTCCAGGGCGTGGCCGACGGTGTGGCCGAAGTTTAGGATAGCGCGTTTGCCCGTCCGCTCCGTTTCGTCGGCCTCTACGATGCCCGCCTTCAGTCGGCAGCAACGCAGAACGATATCGGCCAGCTCGGGCGTAGTAAATTCCCCGTCCTGCTTCCGGTCAAGAAGGCGGTATAGCCCCTCGTCCATGGCTATACCGTATTTTATGACCTCGGCCAGGCCGTTGCGCATCTCGGCGGGGGGTAGAGATTGCAAGAGGGCGACATCGCCGATAACGGCTTGGGGCTGGTAGAAGCTGCCGACCATGTTCTTCTTGCCCTCAAAATTGACCCCGACCTTGCCCCCGATGCTACTGTCCACCTGGGCGAGGAGGGTGGTGGGTAGCTGAATGTAGTCGATGCCGCGCAGGTAGCTGGCGGCGATATAGCCCGCCGTATCGCCGACCACGCCGCCTCCCAATGAGCAGATTAGCCCCTTGCGGTCTATATTGTTGGCCAGCAGGAACTGGTAGCCGCGCTCGACGGTGCTTAGCGACTTGGCCCTTTCGCCCGTGGGCAGGGTGAACAGGGAGACCTTCTTGCCCGTCGCCTTTAGCCTTTGTAGAACGCTCTGGCCGTAGAGCCTGTTGACGGTGGTATCGGTTATCAGCACCATGCTGGAATATTCAGTGAAGTCGAAGTGCCGCTCAAGCTGCTCTATTATGCCGTCGCCGATAGTAACCGGGCACAGCCTGGCCGTCTCCAGTTTAATAGTATGGCTGGCTTTCATGGGACTAACCCCTTTATCTCCTTCATCAGTTCGTCAAACTGCTCGGGGTAGAGGGACTGCATCCCGTCGGAGAGGGCGTGGGTGGGGTCGTGGTGCACCTCGACCAGCAGGCCGTCGGCGCCGACAGCGATAGCCCCTTGGAGAGGGGAATGACATAGTCCCTTCTTCCCGCGGCGTGGCTGGGGTCAACGATGATGGGCAGGTGGCTGACCTGCTTGACCGAGGGGATGGCGCTTAAGTCCAGAGTGTTTCGGGTGTTGTCGGAGAAGGTGCGTATCCCCCGCTCGCATAAGATGACCTGGCTATTGCCCTCCGAGCTGATGTATTCCGCCGACATCAGCCACTCTTCAATGGTGGCGGCGAAGCTGCGCTTGAGCAGTACTGGCTTTGAGGCATGACCGGCCTGGCGCAGCAGGGAATAGTTATGCATGTTCCTGGCGCCGATCTGAATGATATCGGCGTACCTGTCCACCAGCTCCAGGCTGCTGTTGTCGGTGGCTTCGGTTACGATTAATAAGCCTGTTTCATCGCGCACCTTGGCTAAAATTTTAAGACCTTCTTCTCCCAGACCCTGGAAGCTGTAGGGGGAGGTGCGGGGCTTGAAGGCGCCGCCGCGGAAGACCTTGGCGCCGCTTTTCTTGACCAGGCGGGCGATGGTAAGCGCCTGCTCCTCGCTCTCCACGGCGCAGGGGCCAGCCATTATCACCGGTTTGCCTTCGCCGATCTTGATGTCGCCCACGGTAATGGTGGTGGGCTGGGGGTGCGTCTCCCGGCTGACCAGCTTGTACTGCTTGGTTACCCGCACCGTTTCTTTTACGCCCTCCAGGACCAGCAGCCCCGAATCGTCGACGGGGCCGGTGTTGCCGACAATGCAAATCGCCGTGCGCTGGGCGCCGGGCATGGGCACGCCGCGGTAGCCCATCCTCTCTATCTCCTGAATGACCGCCTTCACCTGGGATTGGGTTGCGTCGTTTTTCATTACCACTAACATCTCACTGTCCTCCTTTAGTTTGATATGACATAGCCTTAGCCCGCCGACCAGGCGGCAGCGACAAAAGCCTTGATTTTTTCAATATCTTTAATGCCTCCGCTCTCCACCCCGCTGGAAACATCAACCCCCCAGGGTTTTAGCTCGGCGACCACCCGCCCCACGGTTTCCGGGTCCAACCCGCCAGCAATGATGAGCGGGTATTTTGCCGCCGCCCGCCTGGCTATCTCCCAGGAGAAGACCTGACCGGTGCCTCCGTATTTCTCCCCAACGAAGGTGTCCAGCAGGTAGATGGCGGAGTGGGGGGCAACTAGCCGCTGGCCCTCT
>JAUWXS010000119.1 GCA_030616265.1 Dehalococcoidia bacterium | reverse complement strand
CCAGCTGGACATCGACATCGGGGTCGGTGGTAAGCTCGCTGAGATAGGGGGTAGCCTCTTTCTCCCCCAGCTCCCCGCAGGCGCTGGCGGCTTCGTAGCGCATCTCGGCGTCGGCGTTTGCCAGCTCCCGTATCTGGTTGGGGCGCCAGCGGAGGTCGCAGTTCTTGCCCATGGCGAAAATGGCGCTGGTCCTCAGTCTGGGCTCGCTGCTCCTATAGGCCTTGGCGATAGCTTTCTCCATCTGGGGCAGGCTCAAGGGGGCGGCGGCTTCCAGGGCACGGCATTTGATTTCTATGGGACGGCTTTTATCATCAATCACGCCGAGCAGGGCATGGCAGACCTTTGATTTATGATGAGGGCGCAGCTTTTTCAGCTCGGCGAGCATGGCAAACTTGCCCAGCGCGGTTGCCGCTGTCGCCTGGACTTTCTCCGGGCTATCCTGCTCCAGCAGCTTGATTAGCGGGTCGATGAGACAGGTCTCCTCGCTTTCCCACAGCCCTTCGATAGCCTTGCTCTGCACGTCGGCGTCTTCGTCCTTCAGGTGGCTCTTGAAGATATCGTCGAAGTCCAGCTCAAAATTATCCTCAGCCAGCTCGACCAGCCGATAGATAATCTGCCGCCGCCGTTTCGGCTCAATGTCAGCCCATGCCTGCTCAAAAAGGGCCAGCTCTTCCGAGTTCAGGTTGGATAGTTCGGCCAGCTTTGAGTTGAGCAACGGCTTGGCGCTGTTGCTTAGGTCGGCAATGGTCTCCTCGATGGGCAATGACATATGCTGCCTATTCCTCCTCTTCTTCCTCGTCGTATTCCCAGATAGGCTGGGTGAAGTGGTCAATATATTCTCCCATCGCCTCGGCGGCGACCTGCTTCAGCCTATCAGCGGTCTCATTAGCTATCTGGGTCAGCTCGCCGACGTCAACCTCGATATCCAGCATCCTGGTCAGCACCTGAAGCACCGCCAGCGCGGCTACCGGGTTCTGGATTCGGGTGGCGTGCATGGGCACCTCGCCCAGGAGGCAGATGCCCTCAATGTCTCTCTCCTTGGTGACGCCCAGCAGCAGCCCGTTTAAGCCCGCGATTTGCAGGTTACTCCGCTGCACCAGATCGTATTTCTCCAGCTCCTCGGTCATATGCTGGCTGGTGACCACCCCCCACACCCTGGGCTGCTCGGTATGGTGGATACGGCTCAGGGCGGCGGCGCAGGTGTATATCCGCTTAGCCTGGAACCTCGCCCCCACGTCAAGGACGCAGTTGGCCAGCTCGTAGCCCTTGGTGAGGGGCTGGTCCTCGCCGATAAATAATATTATATCACTCCCGCCACCCTTGTTTTTCCAGTAGTAGAACTTGCTCTGGGGAAACTGCGGCGCCTCGATTACATTGTCCTTAGCCACCACCCCGATGGCGTCGAAGAAGTGCGAGGGTTCGATTTCACCCAGCTCTTTGAAGTCGAGCTTTTTCCTGAGATAGGTGGCTACTATAAGGGAGACATCGCCGATGCCGGGCCAGGAAGCCAGCATGTTGGGCGAGTTGAGTTTGGGGCGGGCGTAAAGCTTGATTAGGTTTTTCATTAGTTATCCCTTACTCGCCACCGACAGGCGGGGGCAGTAGAGGGGTGGGGTATTGACCACGCCGCTGACCCACTTAGCCTGGCTGCCGATAGCGGTAACCTCTTTGAGAAGCTGATAGACATTGCCCGAAACCATAGTATTCTTTACCCTACCTACTATTTTACCACTTTCTACTTTATAACCTAAGAGGACATTGCCGCTGAAGTCGCCGCCGAGGATATTGCCCTGTTCAGCGCCCATAAGCTGCTCGATGACCAGCCCCTCTTTTATATCGCCTACCATTTCGTCGAAAGTGCTCTCGCCCGGGGCGATGACCAGGGTGCTGGGGGAGGGGAGGGGCAGTCCAGCACCGCGGCTGGCGTTGCCGGTGCTTTTGGTATTAGCCAGGGCGGCGGTCTGCAAATCATAGAGAAAGCTGGTAACAACTCCTTGGTCAATGAGGGGGGTGCGCTGGCTGGGGATGCCTTCGTCATCGCAGGGGCGGCTGTGGGGGCGGTAGGCAATGGTCGGGTCGTCCCAGAGCGATAGCTTGGTATCGAACACTTGTTCCCCCAGTTTCTTGCCGATGGGGGAAGCCCCTTCTAAAACGGTCTTGCCGTTGAAAGCCGCCATCAAGGGGGAAAGCAGGGCGCTGGCGACACCGTCGGGGGTAAAGATTACCGGTAGTTGTTTGGTGGGCGCCGATGCCTGGTTTTTAGCCAGGTCAAGCTGCTTGAGCACCACCCCGGCTATCTCTTTGGGCTGGGTTAAGGGGTGGCCGGAGCTCTGGCCTTCGCCGACAAAGAGCATGTCGGTGCCCCGAATCAGGCTGCCGACAATGCCCAGGCTGAAGACGCTCTTCTTATAGCTGGCCTGCCCACCGCGGGAGTTTATAATTCGCAGCGAGATTGTCTCCTTTTCTGCCATCGCTTCGCAGATAATCTCCGGTGTATGTTCGGTAATCAGGGCGATAAGCTCTTCGCCGAGTCGGGTCATTTGCTCGACGGATACGGCGTCAACGTCTGGGTCGAAGATTTCGACTTGGGGGTAGGGGGTGGAGGGGGGAAGCTCGAACTTTGCCCTGGTGCCGAACTTGGCGGTAGCTACGGCATTATCCACCAGGCTCCGGGCGTCAGCTACGTCAGTGCTGGTGGCATAGCCGAGCCTGCCTCCCTTAATTATGCGCAATGCTACGCTGGTGCTCTGTTTGCTCTGAATGTGCTTGAGGCGGTTGGCTTCGAACTGCACCGATGTTTCCTCGGCGGACACGAGAAAGACCTCGGCTTCCTCGGCGGCTTTTTTGGCTTGAGCCAGGATGTTTTCCACTAACTACCTCCCACCAAACACTTAAGGATTCTGATGTGGGGGCTGCCGTTGGAGACGGGGAGGGGCA
>JAUWXS010000092.1 GCA_030616265.1 Dehalococcoidia bacterium | reverse complement strand
CCGAACTCGCCAGAAGATAATCTCACCTTCTTTGGCCAGAACATCGCGCACAATATCGTAATCGCCGAGCGAGACGCCACCGGAGGTTACCAGCATATCGGCGTCCAGCCCCAGGTGAAGCCTGGCCACCAGCGAATCTTCAACATCGGAGGCAATGCCCAGTATCTGGGGAAACCCCCCACAGCGCAGCACCAGAGCCGCCAGGCTATAGCTGTTACTGTTATATATCTTACCCTCAGGCAGCGGCTGAGTGATATCCACCACCTCATCGCCGGTGGCTAGAATAGCCACCACCGGACGGCGGATGACCCTGGCGCTGCTGCAACCCAGCGAAGCCAGCACACCAACCTCGGCCGGCCTGATTACCGTTCCCTTTTTCAGCACCAGCGAGCCGGCGGTGATGTCCTCACCCGCCCGCCGTATTTCCAGGCCGGGCTTCACCTCAGCCAGAATGCCTACCTCCGCCGAATTCTCCTGGCGCTCTGACCGGTCGGTATCCTCAAACTTGACCACCGAGTCGGCGCCTTTCGGTATCGGCGCCCCGGTCATAATCCTGACCGCCGTCCCCGGCTCTACCTCGGACTGAGAAACCGAGCCGGCAGTGACGGTATCAATAATGCGCAGAATACGGGGCGACTTCTGGCCGGCGCCGCGGGTATCGGCCGCCCTGACGGCATAGCCGTCCATGGCAGAATTATCCAGCGGGGGGATGTTGATATCAGAGAATATATCCTCGGCCAGGACCTGCCCCAGACAGCTCAGAACAGGGCTTTCCTCCGTGCCCAGAACATCTATATGTTCCAGAATCTTCTCCAGAGCCTGCTCAACACTTATCACGAGCTTGATATCTCCTTAGCCAGTTGCTGCGCCCTCTCCAGGTCAGCCCTGGTATTAACGTTAAAAAAGCTCAGGTGGCGGGGGTCGAAGCGGTCAACCTCATCGGCTTCTACGTACCTGACCTTAACCATCTCAAAAAGGGCATTAATCTTCAGAGTGCCCTGCTCAAGCAGCTGTTCTATCGGAGCTAAGCAGCTCTTGGCATAAACGGCATGCAGCGGTTCCACCAGTTCGCCCAGCCGGGGGACCACCAAGTCAAAGCCAGCCGTAAGCCCCAGCATATAACGGAGTAAGGCTTGATTGAGGAAAGGCATATCGCAGGCGATGACCAGGTTGTACCGTGCTTTTGATGCGGCTAAGCCCGTACCCAGACCAACCAGAGCGCCTTTGCCCGGATAGGCATCAGCGACTACTCTAAACCTCGGGCTGTTAATAAACTGGGGAAGGGACTCCCTCCTAGCCGTAACTATAATAATCTCGCTGCTAAAGGAACTGAGTTGGGATAAAACCCGCTGGAGCAAACTCTGGCTATCAACTGTCTCTAGCGCCTTATCTCGTCCCAAACGTAAACCCTTGCCGCCGGCAAGAACGATACAACCTATATCCAAAATATGATTCTCAGTCCCCCTAACCTCACCCCCATATTTTATTATACCACCACCGTCAACAACCTGGAGCTAGACCGTGTTAACCTCACCCCCCAATTTTTAGAACCCTGTCCCCTTGATCCACTTCCCCTTAAAAATGGGAAGGGGAAGTTTTTTTCTAAAAGCCCCTCTTAAACTCCCCTCAGGTATACCCTTTCATAATGCTGGTTTAAGCACGATGATTTGGCCGGCATCAGGCAGCTCTCCTGCTTTAAACTCCACCTGGCTGGTATCGAGCCACTTTACCTTGGGCTTTCCGCGCAGGAATTCATCCACCCCGGAGATATTGGGGATGCCCTTATTCGTCCGGTAGTGCATAGGGATAATCACCCCGGGCTTTAGCTGGTTACAGACCTCGGTGGCAATTTTAGCATCGATGGTATAGTAGCCGCCTACGGGGATAATCAATATATCGACGCCGTCTATCTCCGCCGTCTGTTTATCGTCAAGACGGTGGCCCAGGTCACCAAGGTGACAGACCTTTACCCCGTCCACCTCAAAGCAGAATATGACGTTGCCACCCCTCAGCCTCCCCCCCTCGTCATCATGATAGCTGGTAATACCCTTAAACTTTATCCCCCTGGCTGTGGAGCTGGCCGCCCGTCTCAGCACCTCGGGGTTGCCTTTAACCGCCGCTACATTACAATGGTCAAAATGGTCGTGGCTTACGGTAACGATATCAGCTGACCCCGTTATCTCCCCATAAGTCAAATCAGGGCTGGTCCCGTAGGGGTCGGTGATTATCTTCACCCCTCCATCCGAGTTAATAACAAAAGCGGCATGACCCAAGTATTTAATCTTCACTTTAAATCGCCTCCTAGAAGTAACTGCCCACCGATTTAATAGCCTCGACAACCAGTTCGGCGGCTTGGGCAAGGTCTTTTAAGCTCAACAACTCCACCGGGGTGTGAATATACCTGGTGGCGACGCTAATCACCCCCGAGGGGATGCCTTCACGGGTTAAACTGATGGCAGAGGCGTCGGTGGTGCCACTCTCGGTTACATCCATCTGATAGGGAATACCCCTGGCTTTGGCCGTTTCACGCAGCCACTCCAGCACCCTGGGGTGGGTAATCACCCCCCTGCCCCCGGCATCCATTACCGTAATCGCCGGCCCCTGGCCCACCTGAATTGCCGAATCAGTCTTTTTTATACCGGGGTGGTCGCCGGGTATGCAGGTATCGACGGCAAGGGCGACATCAGGGTTCAGCCCGAAAGCCGATGTCCTGGCACCCTTAAGCCCGACCTCTTCCTGAACGGTAAACACCCCCATTACCGAGGGTGCCAGTTTCATTCCGGCGATTCTCTGCAGCACCGTAATCAGCACCGCGCCACCAGCACGGTCATCAAAAGCTTTGCCGGTGACCATGTCATTGGCCAGTGTCACCATCTTCTGGTCAAGGGAAGCGGTCACCCCAGGCTCAACGCCCATGGCTATAGCCTCGTCCCGCGATGAGGCACCGACATCAATGAACATATCCTTGGCCTCTATCGCCTTCTTCTTTTCTTCGTTCTGCATCACGTGCACCGGTTTGGAGCCGATGACCCCGGTAACTATCCCCTTTTTGGTGTGCAACAATACCCGCTGGTTAACCAGCGTCTGGTCAAACCAGCCCCCCACCTTGGCAAAGCGAACGAAGCCTTCATCATCAATATATTTCGCCATCAGCCCTATCTCATCCATATGGGCGGCTATCATGACCGACGGAGACTTCCCCTTTTTGGTGGCAATTAGATTGCCGAAGGTGTCGACTTTAACCTCGTCGACACACGACTCAACTTCTTTTTTAATGATTTCCCTGACACTGCCTTCGTGCCCGGAAATCCCGTGAGCGTTAGATAATTTTTCCAGCAGAGTTTTTATTTTCTTAATGTCTTCTGTCATGTCAAAATAACCCCCTGTCTTTTCTTTCTTGATTTGCTAGTGATTCACCTCACGGACAATCTTGTCCAGCACCGGAGTGATATCCCGTGAGGTATCCACGGCATAGTGTCTACGGCTGATTTTCTGCACCGAGGGCTTCATCTTACGGTAAACCGCCCAGTCGGCGTCCGAGTTATTCCCCGAATTTTCTCCATTACTTCTGGATTTTAGCCGCTGGTAGACCAACTCCGGGGGCGCTTCAACCCGCACCAGAATCAGCCTGGCGTCGAGTCGGTCGGCAATATTATAGAGGCGCTCCCGGTCCCGCTCCGATAGATTGGTGGCATCCAGGATAAGGGGAATGCCTTTCTCAAGCAGC
>JAUWXS010000061.1 GCA_030616265.1 Dehalococcoidia bacterium | reverse complement strand
CTGAGGCTACCGAGAAAAAAGCCAAAGCCCCCAAATCAAAGGCAAAGGCTGAGGCTAAAGATAGTCAAACTGAGCCAGAGGTAGAAAATGCTGGAAGTTAACGATTTTGATGCTATTCGTATCTCGCTGGCTTCACCGGAGCAAATTAGAAGCTGGTCTTACGGCGAGGTAACCAAGCCGGAGACGGTTAACTACCGCACCCTGAAGCCGGAAAGGGACGGTCTTTTCTGCGAGCGCATCTTTGGACCCACCAAGGACTTTGAATGTTACTGCGGCAAGTATAAAAGGATACGCTACAAGGGCGTTATCTGCGATAAGTGCGGCGTCGAGGTTGCCCGAGCCAAGGTACGACGTGAGCGCATGGGGCATATCGAGCTGGCCTGCCCGGTGAGCCATATCTGGTTTGCCAAGGGGATACCCAGCCGCCTAGGATTACTGCTTGACCTATCGCCACGGAGCCTGGAGCGCATCCTCTACTTTTCGCACTATATCATCACCTCCGTAGATGAAGAAGCGCGCCAGGAAGCCATCAAGCAGCTGGAAGAAAACTACTTACAGCAGGCGGAGGCCAAGCAGAACGAGGTAGATGCCGCAGTTGCCGAGATGGAAAAGAAAGGGGCCAAAGTAGAGGAGATAAACAAGATGCGGCAGAGCCTCGCCGAGGAAAAAACGCAGCTTGAGGAGAAGCTCTCCGCCGATATAGAACAGCTAAGAGACCTGTGCAAGAACGCTCTGCTCACCGAGAACCAGTATTTAGACCTGAAACAAAAGGTTGAGCCGGCCTTTAACGCCGATATGGGAGCCGAGGCTATTCTGCAGCTACTCAAGGACGTTAACCTTAATGAAATACGCAATGAGTTGCTCAAGGAGACCCGCTCCGCTTCGGGGCAGCGCCGCCGCAAAGCGGTCAAGCAACTGCAGGTAGTGGAGGCTTTTCGCCGCAGCGGCAATAAGCCGGAGTGGATGATTCTAACCGTGCTCCCCGTCCTGCCCCCCGACCTGCGGCCTATGGTGCAGCTGGACGGCGGCAGGTTCGCCACCAGCGACCTTAACGACCTCTACCGACGGGTCATCAACCGCAATAACCGCCTGCGCCACCTGCTGGAGATAGAGGCGCCAGCGGTTATCATCCGCAACGAGAAAAGGATGCTCCAGGAAGCGGTTGACTCCCTTATTGATAACGGCCGACGGGGGCGAGCCATCTCGGTCAGCGGTAACCATAAACTGAAATCGCTCTCCGACATGCTGCGGGGCAAACAGGGGCGCTTCCGCCAGAACCTGCTGGGCAAGCGGGTTGACTACAGCGGACGCTCGGTTATCGTGGTTGGTCCCGAGCTTAAACTCCACCAGTGCGGGCTGCCCCGGCGGATGGCGGTGGAATTGTTTAAGCCCTTTATTATGCGCCGCCTGATGCAGCAGGGGCTTGCCCATACTGATAAGAGCGCCCGCCGCCTGGTGGAGAGAAATAAGCCAGAGATATACGACATACTGGAAGAAGTGGTTAAAGAGCAGCCGGTACTGCTTAACCGCGCTCCGACCCTGCACCGCCTCAGCATCCAGGCCTTTGAGCCGGTGCTCATTGACGGCAGTGCCATACAGATACACCCCTTGGTATGTTCCGCCTTTAACGCCGACTTCGACGGCGACCAGATGGCCGTTCACATTCCCCTGTCCAAGGCGGCGGTTAAGGGAGCCCGGGAAATCATGCTCAGCACCCACAACATGCTGCTGCCCAGTTCCGGCGAGCCAATAGTGACCCCCACCCTCGACATGGTCCTCGGCTGCTACTACCTGACCACCATCATACCCGGAGCTAAGGGTGAAGGCGCTATCCTCGGCAGCTTTGAGGAGGCCAAGCTCACCTACGAACTGGGGAATACCGACCTCAGAGCCGAAATTGAGGTCAGAAAAGAGCCGGAAAACGGGAAGAGGATTAAGACCAGCGTGGGGCGCATCATCTTTAACGAGGTCCTACCCCCCGAGCTGGGCTTCTACAATGAAGGCATTGATAAGTCAAGCTTAAAGCAGATAGTAACCGATTGCTATAAGCTGCTTCGTAACGAGGAGACGGCAGAAGTAGTGGACAGCATCAAACAGCTGGGCTTCCGCTATGCCACTAAATCGGGAACGACCATCGCCATGAGCGATATTCAGGTCCCCGAGAGCAAGCCCAAGCTGCTGGAGGAGGCGGGGGAGAGGGTAGCCATTATTGAAAACCAGTATAACAAAGGCTTAATCACCGAGGACGAAAAGTATAATAATACCATCGGCGTCTGGATAGAGACCACCGACCGGATTACCGATGTCATCTCCCAGACCCTTGACCGCTTTGGCGGCATCTACATGATGGCGACATCAGGAGCCAAGGGCAATATCTCCCAGATAAGGCAGATGGCCGGCATGCGGGGCCTGATGACCGACCCCTCGGGTAAAATTATCGACTTCCCCATAAAATCGGGGCTGCGTGAGGGTTTGAGCGTACTGGAATACTTCATCTCTACCCACGGCGCCCGAAAGGGTCTGGCCGATACCGCCCTGAGGACATCGGATAGCGGCTATCTCACCCGACGCCTCATTGATGTTGCCCAGGATGTTATCACCCGCGAAGAGGACTGCGGCACCACCGACGGCATCTGGATAACGGAACCGAAAGAAGGGGAACTGCTGCCATCACTGACCGATCGGATAATCGGCCGGCTGGCCGCCACCAAAGTAGTCAAGCCCAAGACCAAGACCAAGAAGGTCATCGTTGACCGTAACGAAGAGATTGACGAGGAGAAGGCAGAACAGATTATTGCCGCTGGCATAACCAAGGTTCATGTGCGCTCTCCCCTTAGCTGCCACTCCCGGCACGGTGCCTGCCAGCACTGCTACGGGCGAGACCTTGCCCGCAGGCACCTGGTTGACCTCAACACCGCCGTAGGCATAATCGCCGCCCAGAGCATCGGTGAGCCGGGTACCCAGCTCACCCTGCGTACCTTCCATACCGGTGGGGTGGTGGGGCTTGATATCACCAGCGGTCTGCCCAGGGTGGAAGAGCTCTTTGAAGCCAGACCGCCCAAGGGCCAGGCTATTATCTCCGAAATAGACGGGGTGGCCGAGGTGGTTGAGAACGATGAGGGCAAGATGATAAAGGTCGGCAGCTTTGAGGTCTACCGTGACGAGTATCCGCTGCCGTCCGGCTGGAAGGTCCTGGTTAAAAAGGGGCAATCGGTAGATATAGGCGCTGAGCTGGCCAGCCCGCCGACTAAGAAGAAAACGAAAACGAAAACGAAAACGAAAACCAAAGCCAAGTCAGCCGAGCTGACTACCGAAGATAAACCAATACTGGCTCGCGTCGCCGGTGAGGTAACTATTGAAGACAAGCAGCTGGTCATCAGCTACCATGAGGAGCAGCAGCAGGAGTATGCCGTTCCCGCCAGCGCCCATATTAGGGTGCAGGACAAGGAGCACATCAAGGCGGGGCAGCGGCTTACCGAGGGTTCTATCAACCCCCAGGATATCCTCCATGTTTTAGGCAAGGAAGCCGCCCAGCAATACCTGGTAGATGAGGTGCAGAAGGTATACCGCTCCCAGGGCGTGAATATCAACGATAAGCACATTGAAGTTATCGTTCACCGCATGCTTTCCAAGGTACGCATTGATTCCTCGGGTGACACCGACCTGGTGCCCGGCGAGCTGATAGACATCTTCCGCTACGAGGACATCAACGCCAAGGTGCTGGCGGAGGGGGGCGAACCGGCCACCGCCCACTCGGTGCTGATGGGCATAACCAGGGCTTCGCTCAATACCGACAGCTGGCTAGCCGCTGCTTCTTTCCAGGAGACGACCCGGGTGCTCACCGAGGCTGCGGTCAAAGGCGAGATCGACCGTCTGGTCGGCCTCAAAGAGAATGTAATCATCGGTAAGCTCATTCCCGCCTTTGCCAAAGTCTCCGAGGACGAGCCTGAACTGGAAGCCGGCGAAGAAGCGCTGGCTCTGGAGGGCGAGGGAATACCGAGCCTGGAAGCCAGCGAAAAAGCACTGCCCACCCCGGAAGCTGGAGAGACGCCGAGCCTCAAAGCCGGCGAAGCAGCACCCAGCCTGGAAGCCGCTGAAGAAACGCCCAGCCCGGAAGCTACCGAGGAAACTAAAAAGCCCGAAGAGACCGAGGAGCCAGAGACCACCAGCTAGGCATCCAGCGCTGATTTCTAAAGTTAAAACCGAGCCGCCCGAGAAAGAGGCGGCTCTTTGTTTTACCCCGACTTAGATGTGTTATAATTAGATTGATTCAGCAGGGAGGACTAGAGATAGAGCGCATTATTTCAGGCAAGCCCAAAGCCGAGGATACTACCCTTGACACCAGCCTCCGCCCCCGCCGCTTTGACGACTTCACCGGGCAGGACAAGGTCAAGGAAAACCTGAGGATAGCCATCACCGCGGCTAAAGGCAGGGGGGAGGCGCTGGACCACGTCTTACTCTACGGTCCCCCCGGGCTGGGCAAGACCACCCTGGCCTATATCATCGCCGCCGAGATGGGGGTCAACCTCCGGATTACCTCAGGTCCCGCGGTGGAGCGCAGCGGAGACCTGGCGGCTATCCTCACCAATTTGCACAGCCACGACATACTCTTTATTGATGAAATTCACCGCCTCAACCGGGCGGTGGAAGAAGTGCTCTACCCGGCCATGGAGGATTTCGGGCTGGATATCGTTATCGGCAAAGGACCCGGCGCCCGCAGCCTGCGGTTGAGCCTGCCCGACTTTACCCTCATCGGAGCCACCACCCGCTTTGCCCTGCTCAGCCCGCCCTTAAGAGACCGCTTCGGCGCCGTTTACCGCCTCGATTTCTACGAGGAGCCGGCGATAAAGACCATCCTTAAGCGCTCGGCCAGCATCCTCCAGGTAAAGGCGGAGGGAGAAGGCTTGAGCGAGATAGCCCGCCGGGCCAGAGGCACCCCCCGCGTGGCTAACCGACTGCTCAAAAGGGTCAGGGACTATGCCCAGGTGATGGCTGACGGCGTCGCCACCCAATCGGTGGCCGT
>JAUWXS010000084.1 GCA_030616265.1 Dehalococcoidia bacterium | reverse complement strand
TAGTAAATTGCCCGACTGGTCACAGATGCCGACCACATCGGTGAGGAAGATGAGCTTTTCGGCACCGATGGCAGCGGCAACCTCACCGGCGACGACATCGGCGTTAA
Source organism: Dehalococcoidia bacterium (assembly GCA_030616265.1). Classification (GTDB taxonomy): domain Bacteria; phylum Chloroflexota; class Dehalococcoidia; order Dehalococcoidales; family BS750m-G39; genus E44-bin88. The sequence continues at coordinate 3,939 of JAUWXS010000084.1, read as the reverse complement.
TGTTAAGCACCCCGGGCGCTTTCGGCGTCTTATCACCCGTATTAAGGCGAACCGGAGCCACCACCGGGACATAGCCCGACTTCAGCAGCGCTTGGAGGAGGGCGGGGTTTACCTTCACCACCTCCCCGATATAGCCCAGCTCTTTATGCTTAATCTTGCCCTGAATGAGAGCCCCGTCCACGCCGCTAATGCCTACCGCCAGCCCACCCAGGGCGTTAATGTCGGCCACGATTTCCTTGTTGACCACGCCCGCCAGCACCGAAACCACCACCTCAAGGGTGGCATGGTCGGTGACGCGCTCGCCGTCGATAAATTTGGTGGCAATACCGCGCTTCTCCAGCCAGTCGGTTATCATCTTGCCGCCGCCGTGGACAACGACTACTGACCAGCCCTGCTGCTGAAGGGAGACGATGTCCTCCAGAGTGGTGTCGTGGTTGCCCAGGGTGGCGCCGCCGAGCTTGACTACAATAACCTTGCCCATTTTATCAACCCTGCTTTATGTCATATACTGACTATTAATATTTACATATTCCGGTGACAGGTCGCAACCCCAGGCGGTGGCACTACCTGAACCGAGGTTAAGGTTAATGCTGAGGGGCACTTCCTTGCCCTTGAGCAGCTTGATTACAGCTGACTCATTAAAGGGCAGGGGTTCGCCCGACTTGACCACCGCTATTTGGCCGATATAAAGGTCGAACTTTGATTCTTTCACCTCCGCCCCGCTCCGCCCCACCGCCGCCATGATGCGCCCCCAGTTGGGGTCGGCGCCGTGAACCGCCGCCTTGACCAGGGAAGAGCTTACCACCGCTCTCGCCGCCGCCCTTGCTTGAGCCAGGTTAACGGCACCGCCAACGGTCGTTTCGATGAGCCTGGTTGCCCCCTCCCCGTCGCCGGCGAGGCGCTTAGCCAGATAGATGCAGAGCTGTTCCAGAGCCGGCTCGAAGGCGTCGTGGGGGACACTGCCCCCCAGACCGTTAGCCATCACCAGCACCATATCGTTGGGGCTGGTATCGCCGTCAATAGAAATCATGTTAAACGATGCGTCTACCGCTTTTTTGAGCGCCTTCTGGAGAAAGCCTTTCTCCAGGGCGGCGTCGGTGGTAATAAAGCAGAGCAGGGTCGCCAGGTCGGGGTGAACCATCCCCGAGCCCTTGGCTGCTCCGCCGATGGTAAACTGGCTATTCCCCGCCTTGACCCTGACCGCCGTCTCCTTGGCAAAGCTATCGGTGGTCATTATCGCTCTGGCCAGCTCGCCGCCGCCGTCGCGGGCCAGGATAATACGGTCAACGCTGGCCCTTATCTTCTCCATCGGCAGGGGCACACCGATAACGCCGGTGCTAGCCACCAGGACATCTTCGGGCGGCACGCCGATGCCTTCGCCGACAAGCTCCGCCATCTCGGCGGCGTTAGCCAGGCCTTCTGCACCGACATAGGCATTGGCGCAGCCGCTGTTGACCACCACCGCGCCTATCTTTTCCTGGCTTTTAAGCCTCTGCTGGGAGAGGAGCACCGGGGCTGCCTTGAGCCGGCTGGTGGTAAATAGAGCCGCCGCCAGGCAGGGCGCCTCGGAAAAAAGAACGGCCAGGTCCAGCTTACTGCCGGCTCTCTTATTTATTCCAGCACTGGTGGCGCCAGCGAAAAAACCTTCGGGCGAGGTAACCGTGCCCTGGGGAAGGAATTCAATCTCGGCGGCCATTATCCAAACTATACCACACTCCATATGGGCAGGCAATGTAGTATAATGTAAAAACAGCTAAGAATTTTAGAAGGAGAGAGCTATGGAAGCTAAGACGGTCTATTTCGAAAAACCGGGTATTGAAAATACTGAAACAGCGCTCAAAGTTGCCAAAAAGCGGGCGGAGGAGCTGGGCATAAAGACCATAGTTATCGCCTCCACCGTAGGCGATACCGCCGTCAGGGCTGTGGAGGTTTTTAAGGAATGTAAGGTTATCGTGGTGACACACGTTGCCGGCATGCGCCAGCCCGATACCCAGGAATTTGCCGAGGAGAATAAGAAAATAGTCGAGGCCAGGGGGGGCATTATCCTCACCACCACCCACGCCCTGGGGGGCCTGAGCCGCGCCATGCGTAGCAAGTACAACACCTTTGTCCTGGGCGAGGTGATTGCCGACGCCCTGCGCATCTTCGGGCAGGGAATAAAGGTGGTCTGCGAGATAGCCGCTATGGCCGCCGACGGGGGGCTGGTGCGCACCGACGAGGATATTATCGCTATTGCCGGCAGCGGGCGGGGCGCCGACACCGCCGTGGTGATGAAGCCAGCCAATACCCACGACTTTTTCGACCTCAAGGTGAGAGAGATTCTCTGTAAGCCGCGGTTATAGCACCCAGAAAAATCTTCGATTTTCCCGGGAACCCGCTTTTAATATTGTTTTTTAATTGGTGAACCTCACCCCCTTTATCCCCCTCTCCTTGGTAAGGAGAGGGGGAAGTTGTTTTCTTTAAGGGGCTAGCGCCCCTTGACCCCCTTTTTGGACAGCTATAGCCAAAAGGTTGACAGGTGGGGTTATAATTTAGAGAAAGGTAATTTAAATAGAAAGGAGGTGCGGTTATGGCCTACCATTCGTCGAAAAGTCCCAAAATCTATCACAACTATAAGAACTGTCACGTCGGCGATAACATGGTGGAAGGCAACTTGGAGAAGGGCAGACCGCCGGGAGCCAAATTGTGCAAAATCTGTGATGGACTGCGTCTTACCAAAAAAGGCATTCCCGGCGAACCAAAGCTTCCCGAACCATACAAAGGCGACGTTGTTAAAACCTATTACTCGAAGGAACGCCCCGAAATCTTTCATATGTGCCAGAACTGCAACGTCGGCCAGAACATTGAGGAGGACAACCTGGTTGCAAATGAACCACCGCTAGTTATGAAGCGCAAGAAGCCCAGATTGTGTAAAACTTGTGCCAGGCTGTGCATCGCTGGGAAATGCATTACCGGCACTCCAATACCTGCCAATGTTTGACTAACTCCCGCTTCATCTTCTAAGCTAAAAAGTGTGCGTCCCGTAGGCGATGGGGGGCGTTATAAACTCAGTCGGGTACTCAAACTTCTTGTTCACCAGCTGCACCATCTGCCGCCCCAGGTCGCGAGCCGCTTTCCTGCCCTTCTCCAGCTTGTTGACATCACCCTTAGCCCCGCCGTAAGCGGCGACGAAGTTGGCCGGCAGCATGCGGTGGGAGACAATATAAAAATAGAGGTCTTTTACCGCATCTACGAGGCCGAGGCTGCCAGCGACAACGACAACACCACCCACCTTGTTAGCCAGATTTCTATCGGGATGGTTCAGCGGCATTGTCCGATCCATTACCGTCTTAGCCTGGGCAGCCATGGCGTAGAAATATATCGGCGTGCCAAAGATGATACCGTCGGCGGCCAATAGCTTATCGTATAGCTCCTGCATATCGTCCTTGATGTGGCACTGGCCGTTCTTCATACAGGTCCAGCAACCATCGCACGGTTCTATGGTCTTGCCGGATACGCTATACAGTTCTACCTCGGCTCCATCGGTTTTCGCTCCCTGGAGCGCCTCGCCCAACATAATCTCGGTGTTTCCCTTTTTCCTGGGACTACATGAAACAGCTAAAATCTTCATCTCTGTTCTCCTTTCTTTGCTTTCTTCTGTAGTTTATAGAGCTTGTTCAGGGCTTCGAGGGGGGTTAGCGAATTGATGTCCAGCTTTTCCAGTTCCTCAAAGAGCGGCGACTTCTGCCCCAAGAGGGGCAACTGCTGGGGGACTGCCTCTTTGCGGCGGCGCTTGGTGGAAGCCTGCTGGCTGCCGTCTTCAAGCTCGGTTAAGACCTCCTGGGCGCGGTGCACCACCGACCTGGGCAAGCCAGCGAGCTTGGCCACATGGATGCCGTAGCTCTTATCAACGCCGCCGGGGACAATCTTATACAAAAAGATGACCTCGCCCCTGTCTTC
>JAUWXS010000069.1 GCA_030616265.1 Dehalococcoidia bacterium | reverse complement strand
CCGGCTGGCGGCTTCTTCCACAGTCAAAGGCCGGTTCGACCTCTTGGTCAGCCGCTCATACCTGGTCTGGGGCGATGACCACACCGCCACCAGGCAAAGGTTCTCCCCATAAAGCCCCTTGAGATAGGTATACTCCTCCCAGGAATAAAGCCCGTCGATTACCACCCGTCCTTCACCCTGTGAAGGATTAAGCGCCTGCTCGATTTTGGGCTGGTTGAGCCTGGCGTAGGCATCTGGCTCTTTTTCCCTCAACAACTCCCTCACCGAACGCTCGTTTTCCTCGTTCGGCTCCAAGCCCCTCTTTTTTATCTCCTCGTCGGTGACATCGCCGAATCTTATCCGGGTAAAGCCGTTCTGCTCAAAGACACGGGATACATCCGACTTGCCGGCGCCGGCCATGCCCACGATGGAGACCACTTTCATCCACCCCATTATAAGCAAACACCAGCCAAATAACAATAAGTTTTTACTCTAGCTAAACCCCACCCCAATTTTATTTTTTCCCACCCACCCCCCAGCTTGTCTTTCCCACACCACCCCTCGTTTTAATCTATTCCCGCCCGCCGCCCTTTTAAGGTAAAGAGGGGCTAACGCCCCTCTTAAACACCCCATAAACCCCATATTTTGGGGGAGTTGAAGAGGGGGCGATGCCCCCTCTGGAAAAGACCTTTGTGGGTGGGCTGGTGTGGGAAAGACAAGCTGGGGGGTAGGTGGGAAAAGATAAAATTGGGGTGGGGTTACTTAGAGTAAGAACTTATTGTTATTTGGCTGGTGTTTGCTTATAATGGGGTGGATGAAAGTGGTCTCCATCGTGGGCATGGCCGGCGCCGGCAAGTCGGAAGTATCCCGTGTCTTTGAGCAGAACGGCTATACCCGAATAAGATTCGGCGATGTCACCGACGAGGAGATAAAAAAGAGGGGCTTGGAGCCGAACGAGGAAAACGAGCGTTTAGTCAGGGAGTTGTTGAGAGAAAAAGAGCCAGACGCCTACGCCAGGTTCAACCAGCCCAAAATCGAGCAGGCGCTTAATTCTTCACAGGGTGAAGGACGGGTGGTAATCGACGGGCTTTATTCCTGGGAGGAGTATACCTATCTCAAGGGGCTTTATGGGGAGAACCTTTGCCTGGTGGCGGTGTGGTCATCGCCCCAGACCAGGTATGAGAGATTAGCCAGGAGGTCGAACCGGCCTTTGACTGTGGAAGAAGCCGCCAGCCGGGACAAGACCGAGATAGAGAATATCGCCAAGGGGGGCCCGATTGCCATGGCCGACTTTACCATTGTCAACGAGTCTTCCCGTGAGGACCTGATAAAAGAAGCCAATAGGATTGTAGCCTTACTGAAATGAAAAAAGCGGTCCGGCCCGATATAGATGAGTATTTCTTGAAGATAGCCTCGGTGGTCGCCGAGCGCTCGACCTGCCGCCGTCACCACATAGGGGCGGTGGCGGTAAAGGACAAGCATATTCTGGCTACCGGCTATAGCGGCGCGGCGTCGGGCTTAAAAGACTGCCTTGAGCTGGGGTGCTTGAGGGATGAGCTAAAGATACCATCGGGGACAAGGCAGGAAATATGCCGGGGCATTCACGCCGAGCAGAATGTTATCGTGCAGGGCAGTCTCCACGGCGTCAGCCTGGAGGGGAGCACTATTTACTGCACGCACACGCCCTGTGTGCTCTGTGCCAAGATGCTGACCAACGCTAAGATAAAGCGCTTTGTCAGTTTTGGCAAGTATAATGATGACTCATTTAAAGACCTGTTCCGGGAAGCCGGCATAGAAGTTGATATAAAGAAAAGGCCACCCGCCGAGATAGGCTATCTGGATTAGGGGAAGTTGTGGTAGAATGATAAAGATGAAAATTAAAGGATTATAGCATGAGCGAACCTATTGTCATCGAAAATCTGACCAAGTATTATAACAAGTTCCTGGCTCTGGATAACCTGTCGCTGAGGATACCCGCCAATGAGAACGTCGGGCTTCTCGGGCCCAATGGCGCGGGCAAGAGCACCACCCTCAAGATATTGTGCGGGCTTCTTCGCGCTTCCTCCGGTACGGCTTATATCGATGGCGTCAGTGTGGCGGAGAAGCCAGAGCAGGCCCTTGCCCGAATCGGCGTCATCGTGGAGACACCCGAGTTCTACCCATTTCTCACGCCTGAGGAGACTCTCGGCTATCTCGGCCGGCTGCGGGGGATGGGGGGGGACGAGCTAAAGCGCCGCATAAAGGAAGTAATCAAACTGGTTAGACTGGAAGATTGGGTCAGGGTGAAGATAGAAAAGTTCTCCCGAGGGATGAAGCAGCGTCTCGGCCTGGCGCAGACCCTGCTCCACGACCCCCCGGTGCTCATCCTGGACGAACCAGCGCTGGGGCTGGACCCCAGGGGGGTGGTGGAATTCCGGGAGATAATCGAGGGAGCGGGTAAAGAGAAGACGATTTTCTTTGCCTCGCACCAACTGGTAGAGGTCAGCCAAATATGTACTCAGGTAGCTATTATAGACCACGGGCGTCTGCTTGCCTACGATAGCATTGCCGCACTGGAGAAAAAATACCAGTCGCTCGAGCGCGCCTACCTTGAGTTGACGGAGGCACCCCTTGAGTGAATTCGAGAAGCTGAGAGTAGTTGCCGGATACGAGTTACTGAAGCACATCCGCCGCAAGCGGCTCTATGTCATTCTGGGGCTTACCCTTGTTGCCGAATTGGCCGTCCTCATCCTGGTACCGGTACTGGGTGACGGCTACCCGGATAGCGTGATGGTGATGGCGGCCATCCTCTCGATTGGGCCCAGCCTGGCCACGATTGGGGCTATCTTCTTTGCCGGCGATGCCATCGCCGGGGAGTTCGAGAGCAAGACCGGCTTTATCCTTTTTACCAATCCCGTCAGGCGGACCACACTGGTGATAGGCAAGTATCTGGCATGTTACGGCGCGGTGACGTTACTCGTTATTCTTGGCTATGTGATTGTTTCTATTTCCCTGCTGGCGATATACGGAACTGTCCCGATTGAGACGTTGGCATCGTTCGGGCTATGCCTCCTCTATACGGGCAGTGTCCTCTCGGTAACCTTCTTCTTTAGCTCAATATCAAAGGGAGCTATGGGCGCCACCGTCATCACGCTTGTTTTCATCATGGTCATTTCCGGGATTATCGATAGCGTCCTCATGATGACGGGGCAGCCACACTGGTTTATGCTTTCTACCAACGGCGACACTATCGCTACTGTTTATGGCGGCTACGAGGCGTTCATGGGAGGACTTGGGGGCGGTGGTGGTATGATGCCCTTTGAACTGGAGGCCCCGGACATCGGTCTCTCCGTTATCTCCATGGTAGGCTACCTGGCGGTGGGTTTCCTGGCCAGTATCTGGATAACCAAGAGGCGGCAGCTGGCTTAAAGGCCAGTGGGACGAGTTAAATAAATGGTGAAACTGCAGACCAAGGTAATCGTTAACCCGGTGGCGGGAGCCCGTTCTACCCGCCGTAAGTGGCCTGTAATCAACCGGCTGCTGAAGCGCATCGGCCTGTCATTCGATTTCGACTATACCGAGGGCGTGGGGCATGCCATAGAGCTGGCGCGGGCGGCGGCCAGCGACGGCTACCGCTACCTGGTGGCGGTGGGTGGGGACGGGACGGTGAACGAGGTCGCTAACGGCATACTCCATTCCACCAATGCTGCTACCACGATGCTGGGCGTGGTCAGCACCGGCACGGGCAGCGATTTCGCCCGCTCGGCGGGTCTGGCGCGGGACTATACCATCGCCTGTGCCAATCTTACCAGTTCCAAGAGATTAACCATCGACGTGGGCGTGGTGGAGTACCAGCGCGACGGTAAGACGCAAGAGCGCTTTTTCGTTAACACTGCTGGCGTCGGCTTCGACGCCGCCGTGGTCAAGGAGACCGAGCGCCTGCCCAAGTTCTTCGGCGGCACCATCCCTTATGTGGCGGGGCTGTTAAGGACTCTAATTTTTTATAAAAATAAACCGGTCGTGGTCAAGATTGGGGATGAGGTGGAGAGGGGTCGGGTCTTAAATGTGGTGGTGGCTAACGGCGGCTACCTGGGCGGCGGCATGCATATAGTCCCCGAGGCTGAGCTTTGCGATGGTTTGCTTGATGTTGCCATCGTGGGGGATATGGGTAAGCTTGAGCTGCTCAAAGAATTGCCTAAGGTGTATAAGGGTACCCATGTTAATCACCCCAAATTCAAGGTGAAAAAGGCAGCTCATGCCACCATTGAATCGCCGGAGCCGATGCTGGTCTATGCCGATGGTGAGCTGCTGGGGGAGTGCCCGGCCTCTTTCCGGGTGGTGCCGGCGGCTTTGAGTTTGGTGGTTTAGACTATAGTCTGTACTTTTCTTCCCTTCCCCACCTTGGCTAGCGTTTGTTTTTCGTCCCACCCAAACCCATCCTTAGAGGGTATTCACCCTCTAGAATGCCTTTTGGGGGTGTGCATCCTCCCAACCGCCCCTCAGGTTTTTCGTCCCACCCACCCGCCCTACAGAAGCTTGCGCTCCTGATTTCTTGCTTTTTTAGGGGGGTGAAATCTCTAAATATATGGGGTGTCTAAGAGGGGGCGAAGCCCCCTCT
>JAUWXS010000114.1 GCA_030616265.1 Dehalococcoidia bacterium | reverse complement strand
TCTCGCTGGGCAGCGAGCTGATAAACTCGGATAGAAGCCTAGCGGGCACGGTGATTGCCCCCTCCTCCTCCACCTTGGCCCCTATCCAGCAGCTGATAGCCATCTCCAGATTGGTGGCTGACAGCTTTAGCCGCGACTTGTCGGTAGCCAGCAGGACGTTATTGGTTATAGGGAGGGTGGTCCTGATAGCTACCGCTCTCCCCACCACGTTAAGTCCCCGGTCAAAGTTCTCCTGAAGGCATGATAACTTCATGGCGCACCCCCCAAAATTGTCCTTCTTAGAAGGACTGTTAGTAGTGTAGTATATACCAATAATGCCGTTTACTCAAGGGTAATTTGGCCGCTTTTGCCCCCACTTTTGCGAACTAAGCGGATATTCTCGATTCGCATACCGCGGTCTATCCCCTTGACCATATCGTAGATGGTCAGGGCGGCGACGGCGGTAGCGGTCAGCGCCTCCATCTCCACGCCGGTCCTGCCGGTGCTCTTTACGGCGGCGGTAATCTCCACGGCGCTGTTCTTCTCATCCAGGCTGAAATCTATTTTGACCTCGTCGATAAAGATGGGGTGGCAGAGCGGTATCAGGTGGGGCGTCTCTTTGGCGGCCATGATGCCCGCCAGCTGGGCGACGGCCAGGACATCGCCCTTGGCCATCTGCCCCTTCTTTATCCGTTCCAGGGTAGCCGCCTGCATCCTGACCAGGCCCTTAGCCACCGCCTGGCGCTGGCTTTCGGGCTTGCCCGAAACATCCACCATCCTGGGGCGGCCCTGCTCGTCCATATGGCTTAACTCTTTCATTGACCCCACCTCCCCCTTAACCTATTGTCATTGCGAGGAGTCCTTCGCAGGAAGGACGACGAAGCAATCTCTATCCCCCCACCTGGGAGAACGGGCGCTGCCGGGGCACCTGGCCCTCGGCCATATGATGCTGCAGCGGCTTATTAGCCACCGCCTCTTCGATTAGTTTTTTCAAGCCCTCCGAAGAAACCCCCTGGCGCAGGGGCTGTTTAAGGTCAACCTCGTAGTCGCTCAAAAGACAGGGACGGAGCTTGCCGTCGGCGGTCAGCCGCAGACGGTTGCAGTTAAAGCAGAAATGCTCGCTCACCGGGGTAATAAAGCCGATGGTGCCCCTGGCATCGGGCAGGCGGAAATACTTGGCCGGCCCGTTGCCAACGCTGGGCAGGCAGGGCTCCAGCTCACCCAATTTCTCAATCTTCTTTTTCATATCGCTGGCGGAGACGAACTGCGGAGTCTTAGTCTCGCCAGTCAGGGGCATAAGCTCGATAAAGCGGACATGCCACTCCTCGTTGATGGTCTTGGCGGCAAAATCGAGCACCTCGTCGTCGTTAACGCTGGGTATCACCACCGTGTTGAGCTTAACCGGCTCCAGCCCCACCCCCCTCGCCGCCTCGATGCCCTCCAGCGCATCTTCGAGATGGCTGTCGCTGCGGGTGATGGACTGGAATCTCTCCGGTTTCAGGCTATCCAGGCTGATGTTAACCCGGTTCAGCCCTGCCGATTTTAGCTCGGCGGCATACTTGGCTAAAAGAGTGCCGTTGGTGGTCAGCGAAATATCATCTATGGTCTCTATACTGGCCAGCATCCCCACCAGCTCGGGAAGCCCCGCTCTCACCAGCGGCTCGCCTCCGGTAAGCCTTATCTTGTCTATCCCCATCTCGGCGGCGGCTTTGGCTACGGTATTGATTTCCTCATAGCGGAGGATGTCGTCATGCGATAGCGGGCAGACGCCGCTAACCGGCATACAGTAGACGCAGCGCAGGTTGCAGCGGTCCGTGACCGAGATGCGCAGGTAGTTTATGGGACGCTGAAACGAATCGGAAAGTCCGGTCATTTACTATACTTCTCCTTAAGTAACTGGCTCGCCTTTCGGGCCGCCTTTCCCCGGTGGCTTATCCTGTTCTTTTCATCTGGCGACAACTCCGCCATGGTCTTATCCAGCTCGGGCAGGTAGAATATCGGGTCGTAGCCGAAGCCCCCCTCCCCCACTGGCTCAAAGGTGATAAGACCATCGCACTCCCCGGAGCAAAGCTCCACATCTCCGTCGGGGGTGGCGATGGCGATGACGCACCTGAAACGGGCGGTGCGCTTCTCCCGGGGCACCCCCTCCAATTTAGCCAGTAAGTAATTTGCTCTATCCCTGTCCGAAGCCCCTTCTCCGGCATAGCGCGCCGAAAGCCTGCCCGGCTCGCCCCCCAGCGCATCCACCTCCAGCCCCGAGTCGTCGGCTAAGGATAACACCTGGCTCTCGGCAGCCATTATAGTCGCCTTTAAGCGGGCGTTCTCCTCAAAGCTCCCCCCCACCTCCGCCACCTCGGTGCTAATGCCCAACTCGGCGGGCGTAACCAACTCGAAGGGCACTGCCGAGAGCAGGCTTTTATACTCACGAACCTTGCCCTTATTGTTGGTCGCCAGGAGGAGCTTGGGCATGTTACTCCTCCAGCTTAACGAACCTACCTTTAAGCTTCTTATAGACCTCGGGCATAGTGGTGTATTCCATCTCCTCCAGCGGCAGGCGGTGCGGCTCGAAAGGCCCGTGACGGCGCATGTAATCGGCCGCATCAAGAGCCTGCTGGCGGGCGTTATCGAAAGACTTGTCGGCGAACATATCCCGCGGTCCCACCAGCTTGCCTCCGGAAAGCTGAAAGCCGAGGGAGGTCACTCTGGGCGGCCCGTCGAAGCGGGTCGGCGTGCTGTCCTCGACCGAAACCGGCATCAGAGGCCCGTGGTGCGAGCCCCGCATCCACCCCTCCACCAGCAGCGGCAGCGTAAACGGCTCCAGCACCTCGCCCACGGCGGGGAAGTCCCCCTGCGAGCGCACGATGCAGACGGGGTCGTCCTTGCCCACGTACCTGCCGGCAATCAGAGACAAACGCTGAGTGGATGACGCCGCCGCAATCTCGTTGGTCTCGCGGTGATAGACCGCCCTCACCATAAAGCGCGAAGGCGCCCCGATGAAAACCAGCAGGTCGTAAATCTCCTCGGGAGCATTAAAGGTTATCTTCTTATGCTCCTTGACATC
>JAUWXS010000077.1 GCA_030616265.1 Dehalococcoidia bacterium | reverse complement strand
CTCCGCCTCCTGCCGGGGGCTGACCTCCAGCGGCATCGGCTCCAGCAGCCCCTGAACCTCTATATCCCGCTGCGACCGCTGGCGTTCAATCCTTTCAAAAAGGACACGCTCGTGGGCGGCATGCTGGTCGATAAGATACAGTCCGTCGGGACCCTCGGCGATGATATAGCTGTTGTCGAGCTGCCCCAATACCCGCAGCACCGGTAGCGCGGTGGTGGGTGTGGGGGGAGATAAATCAGCGCTAGTCCCGACATAGGTAGGCGATGCCGCCTCCCTTACCGCCGAGGGAAATACGGGTTTTGTCGCCGCCGCCTCAACATGGGGCACCGGCGTTTGCTCAGCTAAAGCCTGGCGGACTGCCCGGTACACAGCGCTGAAAACGGCGCGCTCGTTGCTGAATTTAACCTCGCTCTTGGTGGGGTGAATATTAACATCCACCTCTTTAGACGGCAGCGAGATATTGATGACAGCCACCGGGTGCCTGCCCACCATCAAAAGCCCGTGATAAGCCTCCTCCACCGCCCGAGCCAGCATACGGCTGCTTACCCAGCGGCGGTTAACAAAGAAGCTGAGGTAGCCCCGACCTGAACGGCTTACCCTGGGCAAGCCGACCATGCCCGTTACGCGAGGGACTGCTGCCTCACCCCTAAGCTCAATCATATTCTCGGCTACTTCGGCTCCGTAGACCTCAACCAGGCTGTCCAGCAACTTACCGCTGCCCGGTGTCCTCAAGGCCTCTCTGCCGTCGATAGACAGGGAAAATTTGACCTCGGGGAAGGCGAGGGCGTACTGGCTGACCACATTAGCGATATGGCTGTTTTCCGTAGCCACCGACTTGAGAAATTTAAGTCTGGCGGGTATCTTGCGGAACAGGTTGAGCACCGTAACCGTCGTCCCCTGAGAGCGCCCCTGGCGGCGGCGATTGGCGATGGCGCCGTCCTTCAAGCCGAGAAAGGTGCCCGCCTTTTCTCCATCGGCGCAGGTAGTCATATCTATCTGAGCTACGGCGGCGATGCTGGGCAGCGCTTCCCCCCGAAAACCGAGGCTTGAGATAGACTCCAGGTCATCCAGGTCACCTATCTTGCTGGTGGCATAGCGGTCAAAGGCAAGCTCTACCTCCCCGGAGGGAATCCCAGCCCCGTTATCGGTTACCTTGATCAGGCTCACCCCACCACCCCTGACCTCAACCGAGACCTGGGTTGAGCCAGCGTCCAGCGAGTTCTCCACCAGCTCTTTCACCACCGAGGCCGGCCTCTCCACCACTTCGCCGGCGGCAATACGGGCGACTACCTGTGAGTCTAAGGCTTTAATTGGCATAGCTAACTCTTCTGGAGTTTAACCCTTTGTCTTAAACCAGTCAAAAATTACCTGTCTACCTCACCCCTCGAAGAGTCTTCGACCTGTATCCCCCTCTCCTTGATAGGAGAGGGGGAAGAAATTAAAAAAAGAGGGGCGAAGCCCCTCTTAACACTCCGACTAGCAATCATAATACCGGTACCGGTAGATTCTTTTTGCTGTGCTATTCTTTCTTTTCCAGCCGGGCAAAGCTGAGCAGCAATTTTTTAACCCCCACCCCGCTGGTGAAAGCCACCACCACCTCTTTATCGCCCTCCACCGTCCGGCAGTTCACCACTACCCCATTACCAAACTGGGCGTGGCGGACATGGTCACCGGGCTTGAGTGAGGGAACATCGGAACTGGGGACATTAGGAGCCGGAGTCTTAGCGCGGGAAGAGTATAAAGGTGGCATTACCCGTCCTTCTTCACCCTGCCACAAGCCACCGCTGGCTATCAGGCGCTTGGGTATATCGTCTAAGAAGCGCGATGGTGTGCTCGGCGTGCTTGAGCCCATCAGGTTACGGCGGAAGGCATGGACCAGATATAGCCTCTGCTTGGCTCTGGTTATACCCACATAGCAGAGCCGCCTCTCTTCCTCCATCTGTTCCGCGCCGGCAAAGGACTTAAAGTGGGGCAGGATGCCCTCCTCAACACCGACGATAAAGACCACGGGGAACTCCAGCCCCTTGGCCTGGTGCAAAGTGACCAGGGTGGCGGCATCCACCGTCTCGTCAAGCCCATCAACATCGGATACCAGGGTCACCCCCTCAAGAAAGGCGGTTAAGCCCTCGGGGGGAGGCAAGTGCCGATACTCGCCGGCTACGGTGCGAAGCTCAAGGACATTCTCCCAGCGCTCCTCGCCGTCCTTTCCACTCTGCAAATATTGCTCATAGCCGGCCCGTCCTGTAACCAGGTCGAATAAATCAACCAGGTCCAGTTCCCGGCTGCGAGCGATAAACTCCTCCATCAAGCCGTGAAAACCGACCAGCGCCTTAACTATGCGAGAGCCGAACGGGGGTGTCTGTTCCCCGTCATCTTTTTGTTCGGTGATAAGTCGTAGCGTCTCATACTGAGAGATGCCCAGAGACTTGGCCCAACTGGAAAGCTGGCTCAGGCTACGCTCGCCGATACCCCGCCCCGGGACATTGATGATTCGGAGGAGACTGACGCTGTCAGAAGGGTTCTGGATAACCCTCAAATAGGCGATAATGTCCTTTGTCTCCCGCCGCTCGTAAAAGCGGGTGCCGGCCACCAGTTTATATGACGTCCCGTAACGGATAAAGGCTTCCTCAAGGGCTCTTGACTGGGCATTGGTGCGGTACATCACGGCGCAGTCGCCCAGCTTAGCCTTTCCCTCCTCCACCAGCTTTTCCACCTCGCTGACGACAAACTGGGCCTCTTCCTGCTCGGTGTAGGTCTCAACCACATTGGTCAGCTCGCCCTGGTCATTATCGGTCCACAGCTCCTTGGGCTTACGCAGCTGATTGGTTGAGATTACATAGGAGGCTGTTTCCAGAATAAGCTTGGTGGAGCGGTAGTTCTGCTCCAGCAGCACCAGCTTCGCTTTGGGAAAGTCCTTTTCAAAGCTGAGTATATTGCGCAGGTCGGCAAACCTCCAGGAGTAAATTGACTGGTCGGGGTCGCCGACGACGCATATATTATGCTTCTTTCCGCCCAGCTTCTTTATCAGCTCATACTGAACCAGGTTGGTGTCCTGAAACTCGTCCACCATGATATGCAAATAGCGGGAGTGGTATTTAGCCAGTGTCTCATCGCTGTTTCTAAATAGCAGGACTGTTTTCATGAGCAGGTCGTCGAAGTCCAGGGCATTGCTCTCGGTCAGCAGTTGCTGGTAGCGCTCGTATACCCGCCCCACCACCTCCTCAAAGTAGCTGGTGGTATGCTTAACATACTCCTGCGGGGTCATGGTGCGGCTCTTGGCGGCGGAAATGGCCGAAGCTATCGCCCGGGGGGCATACTGCTTGGGGTCAAGCCCTATTTCCTGGAGAGTCCGCTTGAGCAGGCTGATCTGGTCTTCATCGTCGTAGATGACAAAGCGAGAGTCAACGCCGATAGCCTTGCCGTCCCGGCGCAGGATACGGGCGCAGATAGCATGAAAGGTGCCAATGGTCAGGTTGCCCAGGGCGGCGCCGATAAGCCGGTTAAGCCTCTCTTCCATCTCCCGGGCGGCTTTATTGGTGAAGGTAACCGCCATAATGCGGTGGGGGCTGACGCCGCAGGTCTTAATCAGATAAGCCACCCGGTGGGCAATAACCCTGGTCTTGCCGCTGCCCGGACCGGCTAAGATAAGCACCGGTCCTTCAATGGTCTCTACGGCTTCTTTCTGCGCCGGATTAAGCCCATCCAGAATATCCATCTACCCTATTATAACACTAGCGGGGTATGGGTGGAAAGGCAGAAACCTATTGACAAACATCAGTTAAAATTGTAGGATATATGCAGATATGCGCATACCCACTTACAATTATGACGCAGGGGGAGTTATGCAGGATTTAATTAAGACCATGAAGGCCCTCTCCGATGAGACCAGGCTCAGGATTTTAAATATTCTCTTGGATAGAGAATGCTGTGTCTGTGAGGTGATGCAAGCCCTGGATATATCCCAGTCGCGGGCTTCGCGCAACCTCGGCATCCTCCAGAACGCTGGTTTCTTAACGGCGAAGAGAGACGGGGCATGGATAGTTTATTCTATAGACTGGCAGACGACCAATAGCCACGCTGCCTCCCTAGCTAAACTGCTTAAGAGCTCTCCTATCAGTAATGGGGCATTGGCCCAAGACAAGAAAAG
>JAUWXS010000105.1 GCA_030616265.1 Dehalococcoidia bacterium | reverse complement strand
GTAATGGAATACGAAATCAAAGCCAGGCGCTGGTATATCAAGGTCAGGGGGCTTCCTCTTTTATTGATCTACGGAGCGCTGGCGTTTGGGCTCGGTCTGTTAATCGGGTGGTACCTACTATAAGGAGGTAGCCATGGAAGTCAAACGAGATGAGCTAACCGTGTTTGCACAAAATCACAGGTGGATAGTAATAAGCCAAGATGAAGAACACATACGCTATCTGACGCCTCAAGGAAATGTAGTCCTCATAAGGCTCTATAAAGATGGTAGCATCCAAAACATTATCGCTTGAGGCAAAGGAGGGCGAGAATGAATGAGGTAGCTTATGCGTGGTTCTGTATTGTAATAGGCATAGCGGTGCCAGTCGGCGCTTTTATGATAATAAACATCATATACGAACTATGGCTGGGGAGAGAGGTTAAGGATGAGTGAGTATCCTTATGGGGCAACCATAATCGGTCAGCAAGCCATACCTGAAGGTAAACGGGAAAAGTGGATATTCCTTCAAGAAATGATCGATAAGGTGAACCCTGGGCAAGCAGTTCGTCTGACTATACCACAGGGGCAAAGCAGGTCAGCAGTGGATACGGCTTGGCGACGAGCTTGCAAAGCTAAAGGTGTTGCGAGCCATTCTAGGCTACAGCGGAATCCGGATGGCAGCATCACGTTGTATTTGTGGTACAGCAGGAGGTGAGCCATGGAAGTCAAGCGTGAAGAGATAACCGATGAGAAATACGAGGAGATGAAGAAGATAGCCAACGACTTTGTCTGCGGTGAGTGCGGGGCCGATCTCCAGCTCCACACCGTCCCGGAGAGGGGAACACTCAGGGTGGGCTGCTTCAACCAGGACCACCACGGCCTTGTAGAACGTTTGACCTACACCCAGGCTCTACGCCGGGGTGAGGATATCCACCCCACCATCAGGGACCACATCGAGAGGAAGATGATGCCCAAGGACGAGCTGGGGCGGGCGATGAACCTCTTAGCGCTGCGCTACCCTCGGGCGATAGTGGACCCCCCGACGGCAGCCCTCTTCATCATGGACTGCACCCGGCTAGACTTAGATCCCCTTATCTCCCCGGCTGAGGCGGTACCGGTACCCTTCAAGAGCAAAAAGAGGGATGCAAGGGGCAACGTTATCGAGGAAAAGACGACAATAACAATGATCATCACCGAAGACGGCTGGCTCTCCATGGCTGCCCGGGGCTGCCCAGATAGGTGGGCGGGCGCCCCCTCCGTCGAGCTGGTAGATAATAAAGCCCTGGCTGAGTCCCTCTGTGGCGACCCCGATGCCTGGCTCTGGATGGCTACCGGCAGAACCAAGGATATGGAGCCGGACCAGGTCACTATCGCCTATGGCTACTACACCCGCAACGAGCACAAGAAAGCCGAGGAATCTCACACGCCAGCCGCCACCCAGCCAGGTAACCAGGCCAGGGTCAGGGCGATAAAAAGATGGGTCCGAGAGAACTTCCCCGAGTGCCGCCAGAGAATGATGGACCTCACCGCCGAGTGGTATCAGCGCTCGGAAGGGATTAAGGAAGCCCAGGAATATATCGATGCTGAGTACTCCTTTATCAGCCCCAAGAGTGACGAGAAAATTGGCGATGAGGCGGACAAGGGGGGTGGGGGGAGGCAACCTGCAGCGTCAAATTTATCGTCTCTAAAGGGGGAGAAAAAGCCCAAAAAAAGCGGAGCGGCACCGCCGGCCGCCGAACCCGCCGAGGAGAAAATCGAGGGGGAAGGCTTCTATATAGACCTGCCCTGGCTCAGGGAAAGCCTGAACGCCCTCAAGTGGACGGATGAGACAGCCAAGACCTTCCTGGTAAGCAAATATAAGGTCAGCCCCCAGGGCACCCTTGAAGATGTTATTAAAAGGCTTACCCTGGAGCAAGCCGAGGAATTTGTCAAGGAAATTCAGGAGCGGGTAGACCAGAAACAGATGCAGCTGTTTGAATAAGGAGCACCATGAGACGAGCCGTTGCCCGGGGGCGAGTATTCCCCCAGAGCTACTCAACGGACCGCCGGTACGGGCGCCTGTCGCTAAAGGCGTGCGCCCTTTTCCCTTTAATGTGGGCAAATGCCGATGACCAGGGACGCCTCTCAGGAGACTCTGAAGAAATCAAATATGCCGCCTGTCCCAATATTGACCACATCACCAAGACCGATATCCCGGCCTTACTGGCGGAGCTTGACAAAAACCAGCTGATAAAAGTCTACACCACCTCAAAGACCCAAGCCATCCAGATGCTTGACTGGTGGGACGTCCAGAGGTTGCAGTGGGCCTGGCCGTCGGACTATCCACCACCTGAGGGCTGGTGCGACCATCTACGCTACAAAAAGAGTGCTACCGAGATGGTTAGCGAGAATTGGCCCCCGTCTCAAGTGAAGTCTGAGAAACCCGTCTACTTCATTATAAGCGATGAAGCCAAGGCAGTTAAAATCGGTGTGGCCGATTCCCCCGAAGCTCGGCTCAATGATTTACAGGCCGCCACCCCCCACAGATTGAGAATAGCCAAGGTCATCTACCAGGGGGGATTTCCCTTGGAACAGAAGCTACATCAAATGTTTGCTGACTCTGCCCTCGGGAACGAGTGGTTCCAACTCACAGAAGAAATACAAGCCTATCTCTCAGGTGAGAACTCAGGTGAGCGCTCAGGTGAGCGCTCAGGTGAGCCACGGGCTATTTCCCCCTTAACAACCCCTGATAATAAAAAGGAAAGAAGAATAAGAAGAGGAAGAGGAAATTCACCTGAGCCCTCAGGTGAGAATCCCCCATCCTCACCCACTGATTTATGCACAGATAGAAATAAAATTTCAAGTGAGCTTATCGAGAACTTCCGGATGCAGTGGGGGAAGGTCGAGGCGAAGAATCCGGACAAAGTTATCCCCCGCGAGCCGGGCGGTAAAGACTTGGCGCAGTTGAGAGACCTGGCTACAGAAATAATCGCCGGCGGCGGCTGCCCATTGGGCTATATCAGAGAAGCCTTCAGAGAGGCTGGCGCCCAGGGGAAACACAAAGAGAAAATTAGCTATGTCGAGCAGGATTGCCCTGACATAGCTAATTTTCTCTTTGTGTTTCCCCTGGGCGCCAGCCTCTCTGAAGGCTTCTCTGATATAGCCCAATGGGCAGCCGCCGCCGGCGATTCTTTCTGTAGCCAGGTCTCTCAACTGCGCCAAGTCTTT
>JAUWXS010000026.1 GCA_030616265.1 Dehalococcoidia bacterium | reverse complement strand
AGGCAGGGAATGGCCAGGGCAGGCTTGCCGGTAGTATAGCACTGAGCCAAGCCATCGGCACAAGACCCTTCGCCGATGAAGAAAAACTGAAAGCGCTCGTAGTCCTTAAACTGGAGCCCGTTCATCAGCAACATCATCTGCGCCGGGTTAGCGTAGATTAAGATAACATCGGGGTCAAATTTCCCGGCAGCCAGCGGGGCGAGCACGAGGGCCTCTCCGTGTGGGACCAAAGGATATTCCGCCATCTGCTTTCTGGCTTCTTCCACGTTGGCAAACCAGGTAGTGGCGAAGGAATCTGCCTCCCAGGCGACCTGCTTTTCGGTAGTCGGTGCCAGACCATTGATTCGAGCGCAGCGCTCACCGAAGTTGTCTCTGGTCGCCCCTACCGTCAAGCCAATACTTCGAACCATCGCCGGCACCTGGCAAAAAGAAGCCCGGCGATCAAGGCGCATCACCTCTGGTATTTTATCCAGCTCTTCCACCTTCTCCAGTCTCTTATAGGCAACGGGGCTTGCTTTCAGGTGAAGCAAACGCTCCATCTCCTGAGTAAGCCCTACCCAGTCAATCTTCGACGCTTCTTTCTTCACCAATTCTTTCCCCCTTTACTCTCTCATTATTTTCCAAGAAATCACAACCAGCTCATCGGGCGACTGCCAATGTTACCCGCCCGGCTATGACTCCCGGGGCGTAATAACCACCTTACGAGACTCGCCTTCGCCAACGCTCTCGGTGGTAACATCGGGGTCATCGGCTAGAGTCAGGTGAATAATGCGCCTCTCGTAAGCCAGCATCGGCTCCAGGGTAAATGGTCTGCCCCTGGTCCTCACCTGCTCCGCCATACGATGGGCTAAAGCCTGCAGCGCTTCATAGCGGCGCTGTTTATAGCCTTCTACATCGATAACTATCGGCACCCGAGCCTGAGTCTGGTGAGCTACGATAAGCCGGACGACATACTGCAGAGAGGAGAGTGTCTGCCCCCGCCGCCCGATCAAGATGCCAAGGTCATCACCGGTCACATCAAGGGTGATGACCTCGGTAGCCCCTTCACCACCCCCAATCGGGGGTTTAGCCTGACAAGCCACCGATGCCACTATCCCCATCTGGGTTAGAAGGGTCTCCAGGACCTCCTTGGCCATCTCATCCATCTTCTCCAGCGCAATGGCCAGAGGCTGCACTCTTACCACAGCCTCCTCAGCCCCCAGACCCAGGATGCCATGCTTACCCTCTTTTACGACGGCGACCTCCACCTCTTCGCGACTTAGGTTTAGTGTCTCTAGGGCTTTTTGGATAGCCTCCTCCACGGTCCGGCCGCTTGTCTCCAGACTCTTCATAGCTTAAATCCTCTTCCTGTGCCGAACTGGGCACAACATCAGCGCCGCCCAAAGGCGCTTCCTCAACCTCGGCGATGCGCTGCTTATACTTCTTATCCCGGCCGGTATCCCTTCTGGGCGCTGACTTCACCAGGCCTCCCCACCCACCGATAAAGTACTGCAAACCGATTCTGAAGATATTTGAAGTCACCCAGAAAAGAGCCAGCCCGCTGGGGAATGACAGGGTTAACCAGGCAAACATAATGGGCAACATCCAGAGCATCAAGGTGCTCTGTGTCCTCTGACCGGGGTCGACAGATGGCGCCATTACCATCTTCTGCTGCACCCACATCGTTCCTCCCACCAGCAGTGCCAGGAATATGTCACCGGTAGCCAGGTCCAACCAGAGGAATTCGCTTGACAGGGGCAGCGTGGAATATACCACCGGCCAGGAATAAAGATACTGAGAAAGTCCCGTCAGATTCTCCGGGATTACCGCCAGCACCCGCATTATTGACTGGAACAGGGCAATCCAGATGGGCATCTGGATTAACAGCGGCAGCAGGCAGCCAGCCGGACTGATCCCAGACTCCTTATAGAGCCTCATCTGCTCCCGGGCCATCTTCTCCTTATCTTTACCATACTTCTTCTTAAGCTCGGCAATCTTGGGCTGCATCTCCTGCATTGCCCTGGAGGCACGAATCTGCTTCAGGGTAAGGGGGAACATCGCGCCGTTAACGATAAGCGTCAGGGCGATAATTGCCAGCCCGAAGCTATTGAATAGATAATGAGTCAGCACAATGAGGGTGTTTATCACCGGCTGCATAGCGATTAGATTCCAGATGTCACCTATTCCCACTTAAACACTTACCTCACTGTTACTTAACGATCTGAGTCCACAGCCTCACTCCAGAAGCGGCATTCAGGGCATGAAGGTTCTGCTCCTGAGTGTAAATATAGATAACGCCCTCGCTCAAGGAAAGGGGAGCATATATAGTCTCCGCCAGGTCAGCAAAAAGCCCTATCTGATTGTTAGCCGTATCTATGGCGTATACTTTGCCTGCCTCAGTGGCGATAATAACCCTGTCTTCAACCAGAACCGGCCAGGAACGGATTGGGCTTTCCAGGTCAAACTCGGTTATCTTCTCCCCGCTCAGGGCGTTCAGGGCATAGACCTTATTATCAAAACAGCCGACATAGATAGTATTCTCAAAAGCCACCGCCCTCGTCCAGAACCACTTCTCAGCCTGGAATTCCCACTGCTTGGTGCCGTCGCTAGCCCTTATCGCATAAAAATAGCGGTCAATGGTGCCAATATAAACCATATTATTATAGACCAGCGGGGTGGAAGCCATAGCCCCTTCTGACTCAAACTGCCACTGCTGGATGCCATCAACGGCGCTGATGGCATAGAGCTTCTTATCAAAGGAACTTACGTATAGCGTCCCGCCGTCAACCGCCGGTGTTGACCATATCTTATCCTCGGTGGCAAACTCCCACTGCATATCACCGGTGGCAGCGTCCAGGGCGTAGACCTTGCCATCGGAGCAGCCAAAATAGAGCCTGTCCAGAGCCACTACCATGCCGCCAACAATAGGCTGCAGGTTGCCCTCACGGGGATACACCCATCGCAGTGCCCCCGAATCGGCATTAAGAGCATAAATCTTACCATTATAGCCAGCAACATAAACCAGCTCTCCGACCACTACCGGACTGCCATAAACGGCGACCGGGGTAGCCGCCTGGGCACAGCCGAAGCCACTGGCGGGCGCCGAGCCTCCCAGCGGAATCTCCCAGCGCTGAACGCCGTTTTCCGCATTCACCGCCACCAGCTTGCCTTCCACCGCTGGCGTTGAACAGCCAAAGCCGCCGGCCTGCTCTAAGACAGGGGACAAAAATATAGTCCCATCGGCAATCGTTGCCCCGGAGCCACCCTCAGGCGCGGTCTTAATGCCGAGACACCCGACGGCAGTTAGCCCCACTAGAAGCAAGATAAGCACTAGACCAATCTTGCCCACCGATAGCGCCCTATTTCTAACCATCACTTATCCATTCCCTTCCAAGTCCGATATCACGGCACCGGGTCGTAGCCACCAGCATGAAACGGGTGGCAGCGGGCCAGGCGTCCTGTCCCCAGCCACACCCCCTTAAACAAGCCAAACCTGGAGATAGCTTCATAGGTATATTGAGAACAGGTTGGGGCAAAGCGGCAGCTATGCGGCAGAACCCGCGACAGGGTAACCTGATAAAGCCTAATTAACTCTAAGGCAAGCCTCTTCATACTCCCTCGCTAAAATTTTAGCCCGGGCCAGTAAACCCCGAACCGTTTTCTCCAGACTGGCGAAGCCAGCCGCGGCCGCTTTAGGGCGAGCGATAAAGATAATATCCCATCCCGGCTCCAGCGGCAATGAACGCAAGATTTCCCGCAGCCGGCGCTTCACCCGATTTCTGACCACCGCCCCACCCAACCGCCGACTAACCGAGAAACCGTACCGGGAAAGGGTAAGCTGGTTAGGCAAAGCCTTCATTACCATCAGGTCGCTTGCCCAGGAGCTACCCTTATCATAGACCAGGGCATACTGCTCTGACTTAGTCAGGTATTCTTCCCCTCGCATGGTCACACCACGGTCAAGTGCTTACGCCCCTTAAGCCGTCTTGCCTTCAAGATATTTCGCCCGCCTCGGGTACTCATTCTGGCCCGAAAGCCGTGCTCTCGTTTCCTGGGAATTCTCTTTGGTTGATAAGTTCTCTTGGGCACAATAACTCCCTAATAAATCAGAATGATTATACTGCTGTCATATCTGGGGTGTCAAAGGGAGAGGGATGAAGCGGACTTCTCCGGGTGCCGAAAAGGGATAAAGGCACCCGATGCCAAGCTAATCGCGGACACCAACGCCCCCTGTCTTATGGATATGAGCCGGTACATAGGGCAGAAGGGCTAAGTGCCGCGCCCTCTTTATGGCCTGTGCCAGGGCGCGCTGGTGCTTGGCGCAGGTACCGGTTTTACGCCGGGGCCCAATCTTTCCCCTATCAGATATGTAATGGCGCAGTTTAGCCGGGTCTTTGTAGTCTATCACCTGAACATTATCAACACAGAGAGAACAAAACTTGCGCCTCGGTACATACCGTGGCCTACCCTGCCTTTTGCCCCTTGCTTCGTCAGCTCTTCTTCTAGCCACCTTTTTTTATGTTACCTAAACCCTTCTAGTAAATTTACCACTCTAACCTTCGTCGGGGAAGGGCACGTCTTCCACCGCTGGCTCCGGCTCACTGGCACCGGTTTCGCCAGCACCGGTTTCGCCGGCACCGGTTTCGCCGCCACCGCTAGCCTCCTCCCCTCCCTCCCCGGGAAGAGGAGCCATTGCCTGTCGGTCAAGGAAGAGCACACGGTTAGCCACTATCTCGGAACTAGAGCGCTTCTGCCCATCCTGCCCCTCCCAGGTACGGGTGTGCAACCTGCCCTCGGCATAAACACGCTGACCCTTGGTCAGATACTGGTTGCAATTTTCGGCTAGCCTATTCCAGGCGACTACGGTAAACCACTCCGTCTCCTGCCTACGCTCGCCTTCGGGGGTAGTGTACACTCGGTTGGTGGCAACACGGAACGAGGTTACCGGATTGCCGTTAGGGGTGAAACGCATTTCGGGTTCAGTGCCAACATTTCCTATAATCATCACTTTGTTCAGAGTCAACATCGCCATAAACTCCTTTCGCCCTCACCCAACATCCGTAGGAAACAGGCGTTTCTCCTTAAATTAGCTGTCCAATCTTACCAGTAAATGCCGTAGCACCTCCTCAGAAATTCGTAGACTGGCTTCAAGCTCTTTGCCCAATGCCGGTTTCATCTTGCACCGGGCCAGAACATAGTTGCCTTCCAGAAAATGTTTTATGGGATAGGCTAGCTTGCGCTTACCCCACCGTTCTACTTCGTCAACCGTGCCGCCGTTTTGGGTAACCAAGCGGCTCACATTATCTACTATGCCGTCGACAGCGTCATCGGCAAGCTCGGGGCTGATAATCACCACCAGTTCGTAGTCGCGAAGCTGCTTGTCTTCCTCTGTAACCTTGCTTTCCTTAGTAACCATGCTCTCCTTCAAAACTTAGAGTAGATATTATAACATACAACCAAGAATGCAACAATACCTCGGCTTAACTCGGCTTGACACAATAAAGTGCCCCTGATAGACTTTGTCTACAGCTTAAACGCCCCACCAAAAACGGCCCCGTGGTGTAGCGGTCTAACATGCCACCCTGTCACGGTGGAGATCGGGGGTTCGAATCCCCCCGGGGTCGCCACTACCCTTCTTTAAGCCCCCGGTCTTTTAGCCCCTTAGATAACTAAAGGCAGACAGGGCGGCAGTGGCGCCATCGCCGACAGCGGGGGCAATCTGACGGGCTGAGCTTTTACGGATATCACCAGCGGCAAAGAGCCCGGGTGACGAGGTCGCCATCAATTCGTCGGTTCTGATATGCCCGCTTTCACTCAGTTTCACTATATTAGCGAAGTGCTGGCTGTTGGGTTTAAGCCCCACGGCGACAAAGACGCCAGCCACCTCCAGAGTGGAAGACTTTTTGGTCTTCACATTGCGCAGCTTCAGCGCCTATGACACCCTCAGCTTTATTCCGGTGGAGGCTGGGGGTCATCTTATTTTGGCTTATACTGAGATAAGTGCTGCCGATGTTGCCGATAAAGTTCATACAAGGCTTGAAAGAGCATGTAAAAGAGCATATAAATGAGCTATAATGAGGATGATTATAAACAGATTTCCTGCAAAATGGTTGAGCAGATTGCGAAGCGGGTTGCGAAGACGGTGAAACTTTATTCGGCTGAAGTTTTGATGTAAAGTTACTCTATAAGCCAGGGAAAATTGAAATGCACGCCCAGAGGAGTGGGTAAGAAATGCAGGGTAAATGAGGAAACTCACCTCGCTGGCAATAGCATTCATATTGATCTGTCTGGTTGCGGAAGGAATTCTGCAATTTTGTGTATTTACCCCTTCTGTGGTGCTGGCCAACCCGGGTGCAGTTACTTACTATTTTAACGCTCATGATGCCATCGAGGTTTGGACGGATCTTCCAGATAATATGACCAATGGCGATACCGCAACCTATGCTTCTACTGTCCTCAATTTAGACGTTCAGCTTAACAATGCCAATACCTGTCCTGGAACAGACTTGGGAACAATTAGCGTGGTTGAGCTTCGGACTTATGGATACATGACGGTAGATGACCTTATCAATCTTCAGCCAGTCTTCGGGGGAACAGCAGACGGAGACCTACACGTGTGGACGACTATGCCAGTAGGGGTAGGAAACGCTACCTGGAGTCCTTACTTTGATATTACCACTGATACCAATGCTCCTTCTCCCTGGACCTGGAGCGATGTTCAGAACCTTGATGTTGATGTGAACTATCTAAAGAGTGGTGGGGGGAATCTCACGTATATCTCCATAGTTGAGATCCGGGTTACCTATGCAGCCGCGCCCGCAGAAAGGTCAGCGAACCAGGGCATAACCATAACCGACGGGGTGACGGCAACCGTTGGGAGAGTGAAGGGTGTCAGCCAGGGCATAACCATAACCGATGGGGTGACGGCAGCCGTTGGGAGGGGGAGGAATGTCAGCCAGGGCATAACCATAACCGATGGGGTGACGGCAACCGTTGGGAGAGCGAGGAATGTCAGCCAGGGTATTACTGTGTCCGACGGGGTGGCAGCGGCCGTTGCGAGGGGGAGGAATGTCAGCCAGCCGCTAAGCATCGCCGCAACCACGTCCGCTGAGGCTGCCTTCAGCCGCCCGGTAAGCCAGGGCATAACCATAACCGATGGGGTGACGGCAGTGCCTTCAACCTATAGACCAGTGAGCCAGGGTATAACCGTGTCCGACGGGGTGACAGCGGCCGTTGGGAGGGGGAGGAATGTCAGCCAGCCGCTAAGCATCGCCGCAACCACCTCCACCGAGGCTGCCTTCA
>JAUWXS010000017.1 GCA_030616265.1 Dehalococcoidia bacterium | reverse complement strand
AAAGCCCTTTCCATGGTCGCCTCTATACTGGGGCTGAACGGGGAGAAGGACATGACCGAGGAAGAGGTCAAAAACCTGATTGACAGCATTGCCGACCCGGCGGGAACGGTCTATCGCTTCGGCCTGGCGGCTTCCCTGCTGAGAAGAAGGAGAATGGATTGAAGAAAATAACCAGAGACCCCATCACCAGGCTTGAGGGACATGGCAGGATAGAGATATTCCTCGAGGATGAGGGCAATTGCGAGCGGGCCTGCCTCCAGATCCCCGAACTGAGGGGGTTTGAGAAGTTCTCCGAGGGGAGAGCCGCCGAAGAGATGCCCCGCATCACCACCATGATATGCGGCGTCTGCCCCACCGCTCACCATTTGGCGTCGACCAAAGCCCTGGACGACCTGTTCAAGGTTGAGCCGACATCGGCGGCCAAGAAGATAAGGGAGCTGATGTACAGCGCTTTCTACGCCGAAGACCATATACTGCACTTCGTCTTTTTGGGCGGTCCCGACTTTGTCGTCGGGCCGACGGCACCAGCCGCCGAGAGAAACGTACTGGGCGTTATCGCCAAGGTGGGGTTGGAGGTGGGGGGCAAGGTTATAGAGATGCGGAAGCGGATGAGGAATGTGCTGAGGATAATCGGGGGCAAGCCGGTTATGCCCACCTGCGGCTTACCGGGAGGGGTGTCCAAGCAGATTACCGAGGATGAGAGAAAGACCATTATCGAGGCCGGGGAATATGGAGTTGAGCTCTGCAAGGTTGCCCTCGGGCTTTTTGACGACGTGGTGCTCAAGAATAAGGACTATGTTGACCTGGTCACCGGCGACATCTACTCCCATAAGACCTACTATATGGGGTTGGTGGACGAGAAGAACAAGGTCAACTTTTATGACGGCCAGATCAGGGTGGTTGACCCCGATGGCAAAGAGTTTGCCAAGTTTAAGGTTCAGAACTATCTGGACCACATCAGTGAGCATGTCGAGCCCTGGACCTATGTCCGCTTCTCTTACCTCAAGAAAGTAGGCTGGAAGGGCTTTGTTGACGGCAAGGAGAGCGGTGTTTTTCGGGTGGCCCCGCTGGCGCGGCTGAACGTCTCCGATGGCATGACCACGCCGCTGGCCCAGGAAGCCTACGATAAAATGTACTCA
The DNA here is from genome assembly GCA_030616265.1 of Dehalococcoidia bacterium. Taxonomy (GTDB): domain Bacteria; phylum Chloroflexota; class Dehalococcoidia; order Dehalococcoidales; family BS750m-G39; genus E44-bin88. The sequence continues at coordinate 8,123 of JAUWXS010000017.1, read as the reverse complement.
ACTCTGGGGGGCAAGCCGGTGCACAGCACGCTTGCTTTCCACTGGGCCCGCCTGGTGGAGGCGCTCTACGCCGCCGAACGGACGCTGGAGTTAGCCAAAGACCCCGAGATTACCTCTGATGACATCGTAAATCTGCCCACCGAGACGCCCAAAGAGGGGATAGGGGTGGTGGAAGCCCCCCGGGGCACTCTTATCCACCACTACCAGACCGACGAAAAGGGCATTCTCACCGGCGTCAACCTGATTGTAGCCACCCAGAATAACTCGGCGGCAATAAACATGTCGGTGGAGAAGGCGGCCAAGGCGCTGATAAAGAATGGCGATGTCCCCGATGGCATTCTCAACATGATTGAGATGGCCTTCAGGGCCTATGACCCCTGTCACGCCTGCGCCACCCATTCTCTCCCCGGCCGGACGCCGCTTGAGGTGAGCGTATACGACGCTAATGGTGACCTGGTGAAAAAACTGGTAAACTAAAAGGAGGAGGAAAGTCATGCGTGAAAAGGTGGAACAAGCCTTAGCTAAGATAAAACCGGCTTTGCAAGCCGACGGCGGTGACGTCGAGCTGGTGGATGTGGAGGATGGGGTGGTTAAGGTAAGGCTCACTGGCGCCTGCGCCAGTTGCCCGGTAGCGACGGTGACCTTGAAGCAGGGGATTGAACGGCTGCTCAAGGAGCAGATAGCCGAGGTTAAAGAAGTCATTGCCGTTTGACTGTAGTTTTCAGAAGGCGGATTAATGCCGATATACGAGTATGCTTGTGCCAAGTGCCAGTTGAAATTTGAGTTGCTCAAAGCCATGAGCCAGTCGGGGGAGAGTGCGCTCTGCCCGAATTGTGGAAGTAGTGCTCAGCGAGCGCTTTCATCATTCATCAGAACTTCTGACGGGTCGGAGCCTTCCGGGAACGGAAGCGCCTGTAGCACTTGCAGCTCCAATACCTGTAGCTCCTGTTCTCTATAAGCATAAGGGAGGCGAATGAGAAAGCCTAATACGCACTTTGCCTGCCATTCCTGCGGTAGAGTCGCCGAGTGTGCTCCTGGAGAAATGCCCTGCGAGGCACTCCAGGGCTGGCTGACTGTTTCTTACTGGGAAGGACCGGGCGTCGTGGAGTACTATAACTTCTGCTCCTTTAGTTGTCTTGAGTCCTGGGCGGATACTCAGGTGCCCAGAGTGCCTGATGTATTTTTGGATTCCTTTAAGGAAGAAAAGAGCTGATAAAAGATAAATATGAAGACGCTTATTCTGGGAATGGGTAACACCATTCTCACCGACGACGGGGTTGGCATCAAGATTGCCCACCAGCTCAAGGAGAGGAAGCCTGAATTAGAGGTAATAGAGACCAGCGAGGCTGGAATCGCCCTCCTTGACTTTATCGTGGGCTATGACCGGCTCATAATCGTTGATTCTATAAAGACGGAAGAAGGAGAACCGGGAGAGCTATATAAACTTGAGCTGGGAGCGCTAAAGCCCACCACCCATCTGACTTCGCTGCACGGCGTAGATGTTGCTACTGCCTTCGAGCTCGGGCAGAGGCTGGGCTACAAGATGCCCCAGCGTGTTAGTATATACGCCGTGGAAATCAAGGATAATACTACCTTCGGTGAGGAGTGCACCGAGGAGGTGGGGGGGAAGATATCACTCATCGCTGAGCAAATAATAGGGGAGGAAAAGCTGTGACAGACTTTAAGCCCAAGATTATTGTTTTCTGCTGTAACTGGTGTTCCTATGCCGGCGCCGACCTGGCTGGCACTTCGAGGCTCAAGATCAACCCCAATTTCAGGGTAATCCGAACCATGTGCTCGGGCAGGGTGGAGCCTTCTTTCATCTTTCATGCCTTAGCCAAGGGAGCCGATGGGGTGATGATAGCCGGCTGTCATCCCGGAGATTGCCATTACAGCAGCGGTAATTATAAGGCAAGGCGCCGAATGATGCTGCTCAAGAAGACGCTTCCCCAGCTTGGGATAGAGCCAGAGAGATTAAGGCTGGAATGGATTTCCGCCTCCGAAGGAACCAAATTCCGCAACCAGGTGAACGAGTTCGTTGACGAAGTCACAGTGCTTGGTCCCCTCCACAATCACAATTGATTAGTCCTCCCCCTAAAGGCAGACGATGCTGACCAAACTAGGGAGATTGGCGAGAATAAGTGTCCGCGGGGTGGTGCAGGGAGTCGGCTTCAGACCCTTTATCTACCGCTTAGCCCAGGATTACGACCTGAAGGGCTGGGTGCGCAATACCTCGGGGAATGTGGAGATTGAGGTGGAGGGGGACGAGGCAACGGTGAATCGTTTCCTCGAAGACCTTGAAGCTAAAGCCCCACCCATGTCCCGCATTGAAAATGTTGAAGTTGCCCTCTCTTCCCCCAAAGGCTATACCGAGTTCCAGATCGGGGAGAGCCTGAGCCGAGAGGGGCAGTACCAGCTGGTTTCGCCCGATATCGCCACCTGCCCCGACTGCAAGCAAGAGATTTTTTCCAGCACAGACCGCCGCTACGGCTACGCTTTTACCAACTGCACCAACTGCGGGCCACGTGTTACCATCATCGAGGATATCCCCTACGACCGTCCTAAGACGACAATGCGCTCGTTTAAGATGTGCCCCCGCTGCCAGCGGGAATACGACGACCCTTTGGACAGGCGCTTTCACGCCCAGCCCAACGCCTGCCCCGAGTGCGGGCCGAGCCTGGAGTTAGTCGATAGCGAGGGCAAACCGGTTGAGGGCAAAGATGTCATCAAAACGGCAAGCCAGCTGCTTAAAGAAGGCAGGATACTGGCGGTTAAGGGGTTGGGGGGATTTCAGCTTGCCTGCGACGCCACCAGCCAGGCGGCGGTAAACAGCTTAAGAGACAGAAAGAGGCGCCTGTCCAAACCGCTGGCGGTGATGATGGGCACTATAGAGGAGATTGAAAGGCACTGCCTGGTATCCGAGGCAGAGCGAAAGCTGCTAGAGTCTCCTCAAGCTCCCATCGTCCTCCTTAGCTGGAAACAAGGTTCGGATATAGCCAGGGCGATAGCTCCCAATCTAAACTATCTGGGGGTGATGCTGCCCTATACCCCGTTACACCATCTTCTGCTCAAAGAGACCGCTTTACCACTGGTGATGACCAGCGGCAACCTGAGCGAGGAGCCCATTGCTAAAGACAACGATGAGGCATTGAGAAGGCTTAAGGGCATCGCCGACTATTTCCTGCTGCATAACCGCGATATCTATGCCCGCTATGACGATAGCGTCTATATGGTCGAAGGTGGTCTGCCTCAAGCCTTAAGGCGGGCGCGGGGCTATGCCCCCTATCCCATCTTTTTGCCCTTTAAGTCAAAGCCGATTCTTGCCTGCGGCGCCGAGGACAAGAACACCTTTTGTCTGACCAGGGACGAGCACGCTTTCCTGAGCCAGCACATCGGTGATATGGAGAATGAGGAAACGCTGGAGCATTTCGAGAATACCATCGGGCTCTATAAGAAGCTTTTCCGGGTTGAGCCCGAGATTATCGCCTACGACCTGCACCCCGAATACCTGGCGACTAAATACGCCCTTGAGTTAGGGGCGAAAGAGGGACTAAAACTTATTCCGGTTCAGCACCACCACGCCCATATCGTGAGCTGTATGGTGGAGAATAATGTCAAAGAGCCGGTTATCGGCGTCGCCTTTGACGGCACCGGCTACGGCAGCGACGGCACCATCTGGGGTGGGGAGTTTCTGCTGGCTGACTGGAAGGGTTTCAGACAGGTGGGGCACCTGGAGTATGTGCCCTTGCCGGGTGGGGCGGCGGCGATAAAGAAGCCCTACCGTATGGCGCTGAGCTATCTCTATACCCTGCTGGGCGAGGACTTTTCTCTGGAAGGTCTGCCGCTTAACGGCCTTAAGTCCGCTGAAGCTGAGATAATAAAGCAGCAGCTAAGGCGAAAGATAAACTCTCCTTTGACCTCCAGCGCGGGGCGGCTTTTCGACGCCGTCTCGGCCTTAATCGGGGTGAGGGGGGAGATAGATTACGAGGCACAGGCCGCTATCGAGCTGGAGATGTTAGCTGCTGATGCGGTAGATAAAGTGGAAGCCTACCCCTTTGCTATTGATGAGGAGGGGGGAATAGGGGTGGTGAAACTAGGGGAGGTGTTGGGTGGGGTGGTGCAGGACTTCAGGAGTCAGACGCCGGCTCCCATAATATCGCTTAAGTTTCACCATACCATGGCCGAAATAACCGCCGAGATGTGCCAATCCATCGCTAAAGACACGGGTATAAAGCAGGTAGCGCTGAGCGGCGGCGTTTTTCAGAACCGCCTGCTGCTAAAGCTGACCACCGCTGCTTTGAAGAGAGAAGGCTTTAGCGTGCTCACCCATCGCTTGGTGCCGCCTAACGACGGCGGTGTTTCCTTGGGGCAGGCGGTGGTGGCCAATTTCAACGAAGAGGAGACAGTCTTATGAGTAAAAAAAAGATGGGACCTCAGCCGATGCTCTGGCCCCACCCCACGGTCTTGGTCGGGGCCGATGTTGACGGCAAACCCGACTTCGCTGCCGTCGCCTGGACTGGTGTCGCCGCCAGCACCCCCCCGGCCATTTCCATCGCCCTGCAGCACCCCCGCTACTCCCTTAAGGGCATCCGCCAGAACCTGACCTTCTCGGTCAACATTCCTTCCCGCGAACTGGTCAGGGAAACCGATTACTGCGGCCTTATCTCCGGCGCTAAAACGGATAAGGTAAGAGACTGCAGGTTCAAGGTCTTCTACGGCAAGACGGCTGGCGCCCCGCTTATCGAGCAGTGCCCGATCAACCTGGAATGTGAGGTTCTGCACATTCTTAATATGGGGAGCCATGCCTTAGTCATCGGCAAGGTGGTGGAGACCCATGTCTCCGAGGACTGCCTGACCGACGGCCAGCCTGATATGAACAAAGTCAAGCCATTCACCTTTGTCCCCGGCAAGTACTATGCCATCGGCGATGCCTTCGCTGATGCCTTCAGCGTTGGTAAGGAGATAAAAAAAGTCTGAGGGTAAGAAGGGTAAGATATGTGTCTGGCTATACCAGCCTTAATTACCTCAATAGAGGATAAAGAGGCCGAGGCCGAAATCGGCGGCATAAGCCGCCGCATCAGCCTCTGGCTTACCCCCGAAGCTAAAGTCGGGGACTACGTGCTGGTCCACACCGGCTACGCTATCAACGTCCTCGACCAGGAGCAGGCCGAAGAGACTTTAGCCCTTCTGCGGGAAATAGCCGAGGGGGTGGATGAGTGAAGTATATCACCGAATTTCGGAGCTCGGAGCTGGGGGAGGGGCTGATTGCCCAGATTCAGCACAGGTCAAAGACTCCAGCGCGTTTCATGGAGTTCTGCGGCGGCCATACCGTGACCATCTTCAGGTACGGCATCCGCCAGGTCCTGCCCCCGACCATTGAGATGGTATCGGGTCCGGGCTGCCCCATCTGCGTTACCGCTAACGCCGACCTGGACAAGGCGATTGCCCTGGCTAAAGTCCCTGAGGTAATAATCACCACCTTCGGCGATATGCTCAAAGTCCCCGGTAGCCGTTCCAGCCTGGAAAAAGCCAAAGCCGAGGGCGCCGAGGTGCAGACGGTCTATTCCACCATGGACGCCCTTAATATCGCTGAGGCTAACCCCGACAGGTCGGTGGTATTTTTGGGCATCGGCTTTGAGACTACCGCACCCACCATCGCCGCCTCCATCCTCCAGGCGGAGGAGAAGGGGATAAAAAATTTCTACGTGCTTTCTTTACATAAAGTATGCCCGCCGGTAATCAGGGCGCTGCTCGATTCCGGCGAGGTCGAGCTCCAGGGTCTTGTCTGCCCCGGGCATGTGAGCGCCATTATCGGCTCGCACCCCTGGGAGTTTATCGCCAAGGACTACGGTATTCCCTGCGTCATCTCCGGCTTCGAGCCCCTCGATATACTGCAGAGCGTGGGCATGCTGGTAGAGCAGGTGGAAAAGGGGCAGTCCAAGGTTGAGATTGCCTACAAGCGGGGGGTGCGCCCCGAAGGCAACCAGCAGGCCCTGAAGCTCATGGAGCAGGTTTTCGAGCCTTCTCCTGCCCGCTGGCGGGGGATGGGGGAGGTTGCCGACAGCGGCTTGAAGATTAAACAGAAGTATCAGCGCTTTGACGCCGAGCTTGCCTTTGATTTTGACCCCGGGCCGACCGTTGAGCCCGCGGGCTGTATCTGCGGTGAAATCCTGCGCGGCGTTAAGACGCCGTCTGATTGCGAACTTTTCGGCAAAACCTGCACCCCCGAAAATCCAGTAGGGCCGTGCATGGTCTCCGCCGAGGGCAGCTGCTCGGCTTATTACCTTTATGGAGGCGGCCGTGGAGGATAAGATTCTGCTCGCCCACGGTAGCGGCGGCAAGCTGAGCCACGACCTGGTGGCCAAGAGCTTCGTCAAAGCCCTGGCTAATCCGCTTCTGGATAAGCTGGATGACTCCGCCGTTTTTGACCTTAGCGGGAGGCTGGCTTTCACCACCGACAGCTATGTGGTCAGCCCCATATTCTTCCCCGGTGGGGACATCGGCAAGCTTGCCGTCTGCGGCACGGTGAACGACCTGGCCATGAGCGGCGCCAAACCGCTTTATTTAAGCCTGTCTTTCATTATCGAAGAAGGGCTGGCGCTGAGTGAGCTGGAGAAAGTCGTAGACTCGGTGCAGAAGGCAGCCGGGGAGGCGGGGGTGGATATCGTCACCGGCGACACCAAGGTGGTGACCCGGGGCAGCGCCGATAAGCTTTTCATCAATACCGCCGGCGTGGGCGTGATACCGGAAGGGGTGGACATCTCCGGCAGCAACGCCAGCCCGGGGGATAAGGTTATCTTAAGCGGGGCAATCGGCGACCACGGCATTGCCGTCATCAGCCAGCGGGAGGGCTTGAGCTTTGCCACTAAACTCGGGAGCGACTGCGCCCCCTTGGGGGGTCTGGTGGCGGAGATGCTAAAGGCAAGCCCCAATATACACTCTTTGCGCGACCCGACACGGGGAGGGCTGGCTACCAGCTTAAACGAACTAGCCAAGCAGTCAAAGGTGAGCATCAGAATCGAGGAGGAGAAGATTCCGGTGCAGGAGGCAGTCCTTGCCGCCTGCGAGATGCTCGGCTTCGACCCCCTCTATGTTGCCAACGAGGGCAAGATGGTGGCTATAGTTCCGCCTGAAGATGCCGATAAAGTTCTCAAAGCCATGCGGAAGAATCGCTATGCTAAAGATGCGGCTATCATTGGGGAGGTGGGGGCGGAGCACCCCGGGCGGGTGGTGATGAAGACCGTTCTGGGGGCGCACCGCATCGTTGATATGCTGGTGGGCGATTTGCTGCCCAGGATTTGCTAGCAATGCACGAACTGGCGATAACTCAAAGTATGCTCGACCTGGTGCTGGGAGAGGCGGGAAAGGCTGAGGCTAAGAGCGTGGGTAAAATCAACCTGGTCCTGGGGGAGATGACCGGGGTGGTGGCAAGGTCAGTCCAGTTTTACTTCGACTTCCTGAGCAAGGGGACGGCGGCGGAGGGAGCAGCACTTAGCTTTAAGATAATCCCGACCACGGCCAGGTGCCGCAACTGTGGCAAAGACTTCAAGCTCGGGGAGTTCGACTGGACTTGTCCCCACTGTCAGGGTAATAATATAGAGATTATCGGCGGCAAAGAACTCTTTGTAGAAAGTATTGAGGTGGAGTAAATGGAAATAAAGGTGGTTAAAGATATCATGGGCGCTAACGAGCAGATAGCGCAGAAAAACCGCCAGCTTTTTGACAGCCATAATGTCTTTGTGGTCAACGTGATGGCATCGCCAGGGGCGGGCAAGACCAGCCTTATCCTGGAAACGATAAAGAGGCTCAAGGGGAAAACCAGGCTCGGCGTGGTTGAGGGCGATATCAGCTCCAGCCTGGACGCCGAAGCTATAGGCAAGGAGGGCGTTCCCGTCGTCCAGATAAATACGGGCGGGGAGTGCCACCTCGACGCCAATATGACCTCCAGCGCTCTGGGCAGCCTGCCACTGGCCGATATCGAACTGCTGCTTATCGAGAATGTGGGCAACCTGGTCTGCCCCGCCGAGTTTAGCCTGGGCGAGGACCGGAGAATCTTAATCTCGAGCACCCCCGAGGGCGACGATAAGCCCTTTAAGTACCCCCTGATGTTCCACGAAGCCGAC
>JAUWXS010000016.1 GCA_030616265.1 Dehalococcoidia bacterium | reverse complement strand
CATAAAGAACACCCTGGTAAAGTCTTTCTTCTTTAGCCATAGCCTTTACCACTGGCTCCAGAATAGTTTCCGTCACTGTTTTATCCAGTGCTGGACTATAGAAGTGTGGTGGGCTGTAGCTGCCCATACCACCGGTGTTGGGCCCCTTATCGCCGTCAAAGACCGGTTTATAGTCGCAGGCTGATACCATAGGGATTACGCTGTGGCCATCGCTGAAGGCGAAGACGCTCATCTCTCTGCCCAACAGGTGCTCCTCGACGATAACGCGGTCGCCAGCGGCGCCGAAGGCTTTAGCCTCCATTATCCGTGAGAGCGCCTCCAGGGCTTTTGGTATGGATTCGGCGACGATGACCCCCTTCCCCGCCGCCAGCCCATCGGCTTTAACCACGATGGGCGCTTTCTGCTGCTGGAGGTATTCCTTTGCCTTATTATAGTCGGAGAAGCTGACGCTCTGGGCGCAGGGGATATTATATTTCTGCATCAGCTCCTTGGCGAAAACCTTGCTCGATTCTATCTCGGTGGCTTGTTTGGTAGCACCGAAAATCTGCATGCCCCTGATTAGGAACTGGTCGGCAATGCCTTCCGCCAGCGGCGCTTCAGGCCCGACAACGGTGAGGTCGATGCCCTTTTCATCAGCTGTCTTGGCCAGCGAAGCTATATCGGTGGGCTTGATATCGATATTCTGGGCAATCTGAGCCGTGCCCGCGTTGCCCGGAGCGACGTAGATTTCCTTAACCTTAGGGCTCTGGGCTAGCTTCCAGACCAGGGTATGCTCCCTGCCCCCGCCGCCGACGACTAAGATTTTTATCTACCTCACCCCCTTAAGGTTTATGAGAGGGGCTTCGCCCTTTCAGACTTTTCTCAAACAAAACGCTCCTACTTATGCAGCATAAGTAGGTTAGTAGCATACCTAAAACCTTACGGCTTTGAAACCTTCGATGGCAGCTTCCTTTAAGGCTTCCTCATCAAAGGTGGTAGCTTCGAATGGCGGTGCTGAGAGGCTATAAATTACTAGTTTACCTTGTTGACAGAACACTATGGTTTCACCATTGTTCTCATTATAAGTTAGCGTTGCTTCCCTTTCACCAACCTGAATTTCGGTAGCGGAAACCTCTACCAGAAAAATACTAGTCATATTGCTACTGCTTGCATCATCTTCAAACTGGTAGACATGAATTGTTAAATGGTCAACGTTATTCTCAAATTTTGAGTTGGTCTTTGGCGTGAAGAAGCTAACAGCAGAATATTCTTCTCCTTCAAATAACGGTTCTACTCGGTTGCTTTTCTCTACAAAATTAAAATCAGTGACAGTCAATGGTATCATATCTTCAGGCGCTTTAGCAGATTCTCCTGTTTCAGGTTGCAATGCTGATTCACATGCCCCCAGAACAAGGGGGATTGCTAAGAGAAAAGCGCCTAAGATAATAAGCGTCTTACGCATTATCCGACCTGCCTATCCCTCTATTCCCACTCAATCGTCGAGGGTGGCTTGGAGGTTATGTCATATACCACCCGATTGACTCCGGGCACTTCGTTGACAATGCGGCTGGAAATCCGCGCCAGGACGTCGTAGGGGAGGCGCGACCAGTCGGCGGTCATAGCGTCCTCGCTGGTGACGGCGCGCACGGCCACCAGATAGCCATAGGTGCGGTAGTCGCCCATCACCCCGACGCTCTTGACATCGGTGAGTATGGCAAAGCTCTGCCAGAGCTGGCGGTATAGGTTCGCCTTTTTAATCTCGCTCATCACCACCCAGTCGGCAGCCTGGAGTGTCTCAATCTTCTCCTGGGTGACCTCGCCGATGATGCGAATGGCCAGCCCTGGTCCGGGGAAGGGCTGCCGCCAGACCATCTCCTCGGGAAGCTCTAAAGCCAGCCCCACCTTGCGCACCTCGTCTTTGAACAGGTAGCGCAGGGGCTCGAGCAGTTTAAGCGTCATCCTGGCGGGCAGACCGCCGACATTATGGTGGGTCTTTATCTTAGCGGCGGCGCTGGCGGTGGAAGCGCTCTCGATGACATCGGGGTAAAGCGTCCCCTGGGCTAAGAAGTTAACCTTGCCTATTTTCTTGGCTTCTTCCTCAAAGACGCGGATAAACTCCCCACCCACCACCTTGCGCTTGGTCTCGGGGTCGGTCACCCCCTTCAGGCGCTTAAGAAATCTCTGGCTGGCATCGACGTAGACGATATTCATCCCCAGATTGAGGCGGAAGACGTTAAAGGTCCTTTCCACTTCCTCGCGGCGCAGCATTCCGTGGTTGACGAAGATGCAGGTAAGCTGGTCGCCGATAGCGCGGTGAATCAGGGTGGCTACCACCGCCGAATCAACCCCTCCCGAGAGGGCGTTTATGACCTTGCCCTTGCCTACCTGCTGCTTGATGCTGGCCAGACTATCCTGGATGAAGTTGCTCATCGTCCAGTTTCCCTTGCAGCCGCAGACTCGATAGACAAAGTTCTTCAGGATTTTCTTGCCCTCGGGGGTATGGGCTACCTCAGGATGAAACTGGAGGCCGAATATCTTGTCGTCCTTGCCCATAACGGCCAGGGGCGAATTTTCGGTATAGGCCAGGTCGGTGAAATCGGGGGGAAGCTTTTCGATCTTATCGCCGTGGCTCATCCAGACCGGAGAAGAAGGGGGCAAATCGGTAAACAGTGGCGAATCGGCGGCGCTGAGGTGAAGAATGGCGTGGCCGTACTCATGCTTTGCCCCCGGCGTTACCTGCCCGCCGAGCTGGTGGGCAAGGACCTGCATCCCATAGCATATGCCCATTATGGGCAGGTGGCTCTCATGGATATAAGACGGCGCCAGCGGAGCGTCAGGGGCATAGACACTGGCGGGCCCCCCGGAAAGAATAAACCCCTTGGGATTTAAGGGGGCTATCTTTTCCCAGGGGGTATCGGGGTTTACCAGCTCGCAATATACCTGGCATTCGCGTATTCGGCGAGCGATGAGCAGGCTGTACTGCGAGCCGAAGTCGATGACGATTATCGCCTCACGCTCAGCGCTAGGGATGGCTGCCCTCGCCGCCGCCGGCTGCTCGCCGCCCAGCTCCTTGGCAATCTCCAGATAGGTGGAGACCTCAATATCGCCGCTGGTGGTTACGCGGTGGCTTTTCTTCAGGGTTTTCTTCGCCTTTTCCTTAGCCATTTTATTGAATACAGATTACCACTGTGACTGCTTTTGTTCAAGTGTTTATCCGCCCAAAAAACTTTTTAATTTCCGCATTATTACCGCATTTATATCCCCACCACCACCTCTCTTTTTGGGTCTAGCCTGACACTATGCTATACTGTCAGTCAGGAAGAGGCGGCAATGGGCATTAAGCTTTCTTCATCCGTCCGGGAGCAGGTCGAAAAAGGCGTTTCTATCCTTAAACAGGGAGGGGTAGTCGTCTTTCCCACCGATACCGTCTACGGTCTGGGCGCCAGCATCGGCATAAGCTCTGCCGTGGAGCGGGTTTACCGGATAAAAGAACGCCCCCGCGATATGGCACTTCCTTTACTCTTAGCTAACGTCTCCCAGATAGACGAGGTCGCCCGCTCAGTGCCCCCGCCTGCCCGCCTCTTAGCCGACAAATTTTTGCCCGGTGCCCTGACACTGGTGCTGTTTAAGTCTGAATCTGTGTCTGATATCGTCACCGGCAATAATAAAACCGTCGCCGTCCGCATCCCCGCCCACCCCATCCCCACCGCTCTGGTGCGGGGGGTGGGGACACCCGTCGTCGGCACCAGCGCTAACTTAAGCGGCCAGCCCAGCGCCCTGACCACCGAAGAGGCTCAGGCTCAACTGGGCGATAAGGTAGACCTGATTATCGACGGCGGAAGGTGCCCGGGGGGCAAAGAGTCCACCATCGTTGACCTGACCGGGGAGACCCCCGTCATTTTGCGGGAAGGCGCTATATCACGAGAAGAACTGAGGCAGATTTGCCCCGACATTACCATCAAAGAGGGAGGCTAAAGCGATGCGTATTGCCATTGGCAACGACCACTGGGGAGTAGAGCTTAAGAAAACTATCATGAAATTACTCACCGATAGCGGACATAGCTATGAGGACTTCGGCTGTTACACCACCGACTCGGTGGATTACCCCGATTATGCCCAGAAAGTGGCTGAGGCGGTCGCCGGGGGCGATTTTGAGCGTGGTATTTTGATATGCAACAACGGCATCGGCATGAGCATTGCCGCCAACAAGGTCAACGGCATCAGAGCCGCCCTTTGCTATACCTCATTCAACGCCCAGCGAACCCGCCAGCACCAGGACGCCAACATACTGTGCCTGGGGGCGGGCAAAGAACAGGTGCAGGAACCGGTAGCCGAAATCGTCAATGCCTTTCTCAGCGGCCAGTTTGAGGGCGGCAGGCACCAGCGAAGGCTGGATAAGATAAGGGCTATAGAAGCTGGCCAGATAGGCTAGCCTTGACAATAGTATGGAAATTATGCTACTTTATGAGCACGATGAATATAAACCTTGCTATTCTGATTCTGGTTACATACACATAATTCGACCAGTGGGTCGTCTCCACAGGATTAGGGGCCGTCCCCACGGGACGGCTTTTTTTATAAACGAAAATATCGGCTAGCGAAGGCGACAAAATGAAAAGCGATACCGTCAAACGAGGTATAGAGCGTGCTGGGCACCGCGCCCTGCTGCACGCCCTGGGTTGGAGACGGGTCGACATTGATAAGCCACTTATCGGTATTGTCAACAGCTTTAACGAGATTGTCCCCGGGCATATCCACCTGCCCCAGATTGCCCAGGCGGTAAAAGCCGGGGTGTGGAGCGGGGGAGGCATCCCCTTTGAGGTGAATACTATTGCCGTCTGCGACGGCATCGCCATGAACCACCCGGGCATGAAATACAGTCTGCCCAGCCGGGAGCTAATCGCCGACTCGGCGGAGACAATGGCTGAGGCTCACGCCTTCGACGCCCTGGTTTTTATTCCCAACTGCGACAAGATAACCCCCGGGATGCTGATGGCGGCGGTAAGATTGAACCTGCCAGCTATCTTCATCAGCGGGGGTCCCATGCTGGCCGGGCGCCGTGAAGTCAACGGCAAAGAAGAAAGGGTTGACGTTAACACCGTCTTTGAGGCCGTGGGCCAGGTGGCGGCGGGCAAGATGAAAAGAGAGGAGCTGGAGGAGCTGGAGGAGCTTGCCTGCCCCGGCTGCGGCAGCTGCTCGGGGATGTTCACCGCCAATACCATGAACTGCCTGACCGAAGCCCTGGGAATGGGGCTGGCCGGCAACGGCACCATCCCCGCGGTTGACGCCCGGCGGCTACAATTAGCTCATAAAGCGGGGCAGCAGCTGATGAAGCTGCTGGCTGATAACATTCGCCCACGGGATATTGTAACCAAAGAGGCTATTCATAACGCCTTTGCCGTCGATATGGCGCTGGGGGGCAGCACCAACTCCGTCCTGCACCTTATGGCCATAGCCCACGAGACCGGGGTTGACTTCCCGCTGGCGATGGTAAACAAGATAAGCCAGCGCACCCCCCACCTCTCCCGACTAAGGCCCGCCGGCGACTATCATATCGAGGACTTAGACCGTGCCGGCGGTATATCGGCCGTAATGAATGAATTAAAGAAGCTATTAAGCTTAAAGGCAAAGACAGTGTCGGGAAAAGCGCTGGCCGAGGTTATCGCCGACAGCCAGAACAATGATAAAAAGGTTATCCGCCCCGTGGCTAAGGCTCATTCGCCTATCGGGGGCATTGCCGTCCTTTTCGGCAACCTGGCGCCGGAGGGCGCCGTGGTCAAGAGGGCAGCCGTAGCCGAGGAAATGATGTTCCACCAGGGAGCGGCCCGGGTCTTTGACTCGGAAGAAGAAGCCACCAAAGCCATTAGGCGTAAGAGAATAAAGCCTGGTGAAGTGATAGTCATCCGCTACGAAGGGCCCAAGGGAGGGCCGGGGATGAGGGAGATGCTCACCCCCACCGCCCTGCTCAGCGGCATGGGTATGGATAAAGAGGTCGCCCTGATTACCGACGGGCGTTTTTCGGGGGCAACGCGGGGGGCGGCTATCGGCCATGTCTCCCCCGAAGCCGCCAGCCGGGGACCTATCGCCGCCCTAAAGGACGGAGACATAATAAAGATTGATATCGCCCATCATAGGCTTGATGTCGAGCTTTCTGAGAAAGAGATAGACAAGCGCTTATCGAAGCTAGCCGAGTTTGAGCCTAAGGTAAAAAGCGGCTATCTGCGGCGCTATGCCGAGAAGGTAAGCTCAGCCAGCACCGGCGCAGTGTTTATATAAAGAACCGCTGAAAACTAGGGAGAAGGGGGAAAGATGACTAAAACGTGCGGGATGAGCAAAGAAGGAAAGGGGAAATTAAAAGGGGCAGGACTAGTGGTTGATAAGAAAGAGAATGTCCGTGTGAAACAGCGAGGGAACAAAACTAAACGAAGGTCTTAGGAAAAAGGACGTTATTATGAAGATGACCGGAGCGCAGATGATATGCGAAAGCCTGGTAAAGGAAGGGGTGGAGGTTATTTTTGGCATACTGGGCGGAGCTATTCTGCCCTTGTATGATGCCCTCCCCCAATACCCCCAGCTCCGCCATATCCTGGTGCGCCACGAGCAGGGTGCCGCCCATGCCGCCGACGGCTATGCCAGAGCGACGGGGAAGGTGGGGGTATGCTTCGCCACCTCCGGACCCGGGGCCACCAATCTGGTAACCGGCATCGCCAACGCCCACCTTGACTCTTCACCGATGGTGGCTGTAACCGGTCAGGTTGCCCGACCCTTCATCGGCAAGGACGCCTTCCAGGAGGTGGATATCACCGGCATTACCCTGCCCATTACCAAGCATAACTACCTGGTCATGGATGCCGCTTCAATCCCCGAGACAATGAAGGAGGCTTTTTACCTGGCGGGGACGGGGCGGCCCGGCCCGGTGCTTATTGACCTGCCGAGAGACGTCCAACAGGAGCAGGCGGAATTCAACTACCCGGACCGGACTAACCTGCCCCAATATAAGCCGACCCTGCAGGGGCACCCGGCACAGATTAAGAAAGCGGCCAAGCTGATAAACGAGGCCCAGCGACCGCTTATTATTGCCGGTCGGGGGATAATCATATCCGGAGCCTACGCCGAACTTAAGGAGTTGGTGGAGAAAGCCCAGGTGCCGGTGGTTACCACGCTATTGGGTACCAGCTGTTTCCCCGAGTCTCACGCGCTGAGCTACGGGATGATAGGCATGCACGGTATGGCTTATGCCAACCTGGCGGTTGATGCCGCCGACCTTATTATTGCCCTCGGCATGAGGTTTGATGACCGGGCCACGGCTAAGGTAAGCGGCTTCGCCCCCCACGCCCACATCATCCATATTGATATTGACCCGGCTGAGATCGGCAAAAACGTCCACGTGGATATGCCCATTGTCGGCGATGCTAAACTCGTCCTCAAGGAGTTAAATAAGCTGGTTGACAAAACCAAACATATTGACTGGGTTAGAAAGCTCGATGAGTGGCGGAAGGATCACCCGTCACTGATTATCCGGGGCGGCCAAAGCCTCCTGCCCCAGTACGTGGTTCGTCAGATATACGAGGTGACCAACGGCGAGGCGATTATCGTTACCGGGGTGGGGCAGCACCAGATGTGGGCGGCCCAGCACTACTGGTATGATAAACCCAATACATTTATCTCGTCGGGGGGGCTGGGAACTATGGGCTTCGGCCTGCCGGCGGCTATCGGGGCTAAAGTGGGCTGCCCCGACAGCACTGTCTGGTGTATTGACGGCGACGGCAGCTTCCAGATGACGATACAGGAGCTAGCCACCATAGCTCAGGAGAAGGTGGCGGTCAAGATAGCCATTCTCCGCAACTCCTACCTGGGAATGGTGAGGCAGTGGCAGGAGCTTTTCTACGGGAAGCGCTATGTAGCCACGCCGCTGTCCAGTCCTGACTTCGTCAAGATTGCCGAGGCCTACGGCCTGCCAGGATTAAGGGTAAAACGTAGAGAAGAGGTGGCGCCGGCTATCCAAAAGGCGATGGCGGAGCCGGGCCCCTTCCTGATAGATTTTATCGTCGAGCCAGAGGAGAATGTCTATCCGATGGTGCCGCCGGGGGCGGCTTTAGCCGAGGTTCTTGAGGAACCGAGAAAAGGGGCTAAAGCAGTTAAGGACTCGGCCAAGCTTCCGGTGAGTAATATCTAAAGCCGAGAAAAAGAGGTGCAGCATGGCCACGACCAAGCATATCCTAGTCGCCCTGGTAAAGGATAAGCCCGGGGTGCTCAACCGAATGGCAAGCCTTTTCCGCAGGCGGGGCTTTAATATTGAAAGCATCGCCGTGGGACAAAGTGAAGTGCCTAACATGTCGCGCATGACCTTTGTCGTCAACGGAGCCGCCACCATGGTGGAACAGGTCAGGAAGCAGCTGGATAAGGTGGTGGAAACAGTCAAGGTCTCCGATATCACCGGGGACAACGTGGTTGCCCGGGAACTGGCTTTTATCAAGGTAAAAGCCAACTCGGCTAACCGCAGTGAGATTATCCAGATTGTGGATATCTTTCGGGCAAATATAGTCGATGTCGCCCCCGATTCGGTGATTATCGAAGCCACCGGCGACGAGGAGAAAATCAACTCCCTGCTCAACCTGGTCCGTGGCTTCGGCATCAAGGAAATAGCCAGGACGGGGCGTATTGCTATGACCCGGGGCGGCAAAGGCCCGCTGCCGGTGCAGAAAAAGCCGCCCAGGACCTTGGCTAAAAAGCAGAAAAGGCCAACTAAATAAAAGGAGTCAAACTATGGCCAAGATATATTATGATAAAGATTGCAACCTGAAACTGCTTGAGGGTAAAGTGGTGGGCATCGTCGGCTACGGGAGCCAGGGGCATGCCCACGCCCAAAACCTGAGGGACAGCGGCCGTCAGGTAATTGTGGCCGAGGCTAAGGGAAACCCGGGTTGGAAGAATGCCCACCAGGCCGGCTTCAAGGTGATGGCGGCGGACGAGATGGCCAAAGAAGCCGATATTATCGTCATGCTGGCTCCGGATAACCTTCAGCGCGATATATATTACGGAGCGATTAAAAAGGGGCTGGCCAAGGGCAAGATGCTGATGTTCGCTCATGGCTTTAATATCCACTACGGGCAGATTGTTCCCCCAGCCGACATCGATGTCGCCATGATTGCCCCCAAGTGCCCCGGTCATATACTGAGGCAGCTTTACACCGAGGGCGCCGGAGCGCCGGCGATAGTGGCCGTGCACCAGGATACCTCGGGCAAGGCGATGGCTATCGCCCTGGCCTACGCCAAGGGTATCGGCTGCGGGCGGGCGGGGGTCATTGAGACCACCTTCGCCGAGGAGACCGAGACCGACCTCTTCGGCGAGCAGGCGGTTCTCTGCGGGGGGATTTCATCCCTGATAAAGGCGGGGTTCGAGACACTGGTGGAGGCGGGCTACC
>JAUWXS010000004.1 GCA_030616265.1 Dehalococcoidia bacterium | reverse complement strand
TAAAAGGGTGATTTATTATCAAGTGGTGTCAGCAGGGGGGCAATCTTGTATATTGCCGACCCGTCTATCAGCAGTGAGCCGATTACCGCTTCCTCGGCGTCAACATCGTGCGGCGGCAGCTTCTCGCCGTTCATCCCTAAGTCGTCTCCTCTTTCTTCTTGGTCGTCTTGGCTTTCTTTGTAGTCTTCTTGGGCGCCGCCTCTTTCTTGGGGGCCTTCTTTTCTTTCTTCGGGGCTTTCTTAGCCGCCTTCTTCGCCTTCTTGGGCGGTTTCTCCTCTTCCTTGGCCGGCGCCTCCTCTTCGGTTACGGTAACCATTATTTTGGGCACCATGTCTTTTCCCAGTCTGATAGACACCTCGTAGCTACCGAGATGGCGGATGGGCTCGTCCAGCTCTATCTTTCTTTTGTCGACAACCAGCCCGGTGGTACTCTCCAGCTCGGCGGCGATATCGGCGCTGGTGATCGAGCCGTAGAGCCGGTCTTTGGCGCCGGCGTGAGCCTTGAGGCTGACCTCCTTACCTTCCAGCTGACCGGCCAGATCAACCAGTTCTTCGCTTACCTTGGCTTTGGTCTTGTCTATGGTTACTACCTGGCTCATCGCCTGGGGGCTGGCTAAGGCGGCCAGCTTTTGGGGAATAAGGAAATTCCGGCCGTAGCCGGCAGCTACCTCTTTTACCTCGCCGGCTTTAGCCACGTTGGGCACATCCTGGAGGAAGACGACCTTCATAATTTCTCCCTTATATGATTATACTTCACTTATTGACGGAGGGGAAGATGATAAAGAGACCAATTTTTAAGATACGGGTGGCGCTGGCAACTCCGTCTGGGCCGCTGCTGGTAACCATCCCGTAGTCGTTATTTATGTTAGTCCAGAACAGCGTCCAGGCTGCGTTTCAGTTCCGTTTTGGGTTTATAGCCCACAATTTGTGATACCGGCTTACCATCTTTGAAGATAATGAGGTTGGGAATAGCCATTATATTATACTGGGCGGCGGTTTTGGCGTTCTGGTCAACATCCAGCTTGGCGATGGTTAACTTGCCGGCGTACTCCTTAGCCAGCTCTTCCAGCACCGGCGCCGTCATAATGCAGGGTCGACACCAGGCTGCCCAGAAGTCCACTAGCACTGGCGTCTTTGCCTTTAATACCTTTTGCTCAAAGTCGGCGTCAGCTACTTCAATCGGTTTGCTCATTGTTGCCCTCCCTAATTATTCGGCAGATGTCTCGTTCTACTGTCTGTTTGGCCAGGCTTATGGCATTGTTTATTGCCTTAGCCTGGCTGCGCCCGTGGGCGACGATGATGTTGCCGTTTATACCCACCAGGTAAGCGCCACCGTATTCCCTGTAGTCCACCCGTTTTACCCAGGAGCCTAAGCCCAGATCGTGTAGGAGGCTTCGCCCCTGGAGGTGATAGGCGGTGGAGAAAACATGCCCTACCTGTCGTAGCATATTGATGAAATTGTCACCCATCCCTTCTATCGTCTTGAGCACTATATTGCCGGTGAAGCCGTCGGTAACGATAACATCGGCGGTTCTATTCGATATGTCCTGCCCTTCTATACTGCCGACAAAGTTTAGCTGGCTCTTCTTGAGCAGGTTATAGCTTTCCCGGGTCAGGCGATTGCCCTTGCTTTCTTCTTCGCCAGTGCTGAGCAGGCGAACGCGCGGCGAGTCTATATCCAGCAGGTGTTTAACGTAGGTTGAGCCCAGGTGAGCAAATTGGACCAGGTGGCTGGGTCGGCACTCAGCGTTGGCACCGGCATCGATGAGGAGGATGGGGGTGGCGGGAGTGATATTAAGAAAGCTGCCCAGGGCGGGGCGCTCAATGCCTTTTATCTTGCCTAGGTTGAGGAGGCCGGCACATACCACCGCCCCGGTGTTACCGGCGGAGACAAAGGCGGAGGCGACGCCGTCTCTTACCAGATTAGTGCCGATCACTATTGAGGAGTTTGGCTTACTCTTGACGGCCCTCATCGGGTGCTCATTGGGGGCAATAATCTCTGTGGCCTCAAAGATTTGGAGGTTCAACTTTTTTATCTCGCGCCCGGCCAGCACATGGAGTACGGCTTTATCGCCCACCAAGGCAATATCAACCTCGTATTCTTGAGCCGCTTTTATGGCTCCCTTTACTATCTCCCGCGGGGCATTCTCTCCGCCCGCGGCATCAACGGCAATTAGCATCTCTTTCTCACTAGCATTATTAACTGGTCGGGTTTCTCTGCCAAAGTTCGCAGCGCCCTCCCCACTGGGCGAGGACCCGCCCCTCGACGGAAAGCTGGGCTATCTCGCAAAGAGTAGGGCAGGCCTGGCATTCAAACGAGGAGGCAAGATACTCTATCTCACTTACACCAAATCCCTTGAACTTGCTTCGGTTCCGATTGTTGGTCATCTCTTCATGCACCAGTAGGGCGGCGCCTATTGCCCCCATCACCTCGTGGTGGGGGGGAACAATCACCTCAGGGCCGAGCTCTTCCTTGAGCGCCTTAACTATACCCTGATTGAAGGCAACCCCGCCCTGGAATATTATCGGGGGTTGGATATCCTTGCCCAGGCCGACATTGTTGAGGTAGTTGCGCACCAGCGCCTGGCACAGACCGTAGACAATGTCCTCGGTGCGATGCCCCGTCTGCTGTTTGTGTATCATGTCCGATTCGGCGAAAACGGTGCACCGCCCGGCGATGTGTACCGGCGAGGTGCTCTCCAGCGCTCGTTGGCTGAACTGCTCAATGCTCATATTAAGGCGCAGCGCCTGGTGGTCGAGGAAGCTGCCGGTGCCGGCAGCGCAGACCGTGTTCATACCGAAGTCGGTCACTACCCCATCCCGGATAATGATAATCTTGCTGTCCTGCCCCCCGATTTCAAAGACGGTCTGACTCTGGGGGAAGTAGTGCAGGGCGCCTACGGCGTGGCTGGTAATCTCGTTCTTGACTAGGTAGGCGCAGACGATGACCCCGGCCAGGTAGCTGGCGCTGCCGGTGGTGGCCACACCGCAGATATCCATACCCGGGGGCAGTTGCTCTTTGACCTGCTTTAGCCCTTGCTGCGTCATCTCAACGGGCTTACCCTGGGTCGGCAGGTAGAGGTCGACGACCAGCTCATCAGCCTCGTTTAGCACGGCCAACTTGGTGGTTACCGAGCCAACATCAATGCCCAGATAGGTTTCCATGAACTCTCCTTGACATTAATATAATATTAGACCAAGGGATATGGTTTGACAAGGGCTTAGTCGCTTGCCTTGCCAAACTCTTTTTTAACCCTGGCAACTGTTTCCGGGCTGGCTACCAGGTCGACCACCGTCATCGCCAGCGCCTTGGCGGCATCAAGCATCCCCTGGATACCAGCTTCAGAAGCCGCCGCCGTGGCGAAATCCGGAGAATGCGTGGCTACTTCTTCGGGTGCTATGGCGACAGTAGGGTGAATGCCGGGTACTATCTGGCTGACATTACCCATATCGGTGCTGCCAACCCTGCCGGAGCCGGAGAGCGGCATCCTACGCCCCAGGGACTGCATATTCTGCTTAAACAGCCTGGCCAGGGTCAGGTTATTGCGCAGTGGCGCATAGAGCACCTTCCCCCACTGGTATTCCAGGCGGGTGCCGGTGGCGGCGGCGGCGCCAACAAAGCAGTCCAGCACCTTCTCCTTGAGCTTCTCCAGGTAGGCTTTATCCTCGGCGCGCACCAGAAAGCTGCCGGCACTGTGGGCCGGGACGACATTAACTGCCTCCCCGCCGTCGGTAATAATGCCGTGGATGCGAGCCTTATCCTTAACGTGCTGCCTCAGTGAATTAATGGCGGCAAAGGAGAGGAGCATCGCCTCCAGGGCGTTGATGCCTGTTTCCGGGCAGGTGGCGGCGTGAGCCGCTTTGCCGAAGAACTCAACCTCCAGACCGAGGCAGGCCAGAGCCTGGGTGGTGGCACTATCATGCGCTCCCGGGTGCACCATCATCACCATGTCCACCTTATCAAATGCCCCCCGCTCCGCCATTACCACCTTGCCCCCGTAGAACTCCTCGGCGGGCGTGCCGATAACCAGGACGCTGCCCCCGCATCGGTCAATAGCTGGCCTGGAAGCCACGGCGGCGCCAACGGCGCAGCTGGCTATCAGGTTATGGCCGCAGGCGTGCCCCAGCTGGGGCAGGGCATCATACTCAGCCAGAATAGCGATGGCTGGCTTCCCCTCCCCGTAGCTCCCACGGAAGGCGGTGGCTAGCTCGCAGATGCCCAGCTCTATAGCGAAGCCGTTTTCTTTCAGGTACTGGGTGAGCCGGGCGGCTGCCTTGACCTCCTTAAAGCCCAGTTCGGGGTTGGCGTGTATTTCGAGGCTTAAGTCGCGGAGCTGGCGGCGGCGAGCCTCTACTTCTTTGATAACCGAGTCTTTTAGCGCTTTAATATCCAAGCTTCCCACCTTCCGACTGTGGCTTAATTATAGCTTAAGTGACGGTAGAATTTCTAGGCGGGTTTCTATGGATTTGCCCTCATCTCCCCCTAAACTTTTTCTTCCCACCCGCCCGCCCTATGGGGGCTTGCCTCTCTGACCTCTTTTTTGGGGGGAGCTTTGTCTCCCATGCCATCTCCTCTAGACTTCTTTTTCCCACCCACCCGCCCTATGGGGGCTTCGTCTCTCTTAAACATCTTAGAGAAACGGGTGCTAGGTATTGCATCCTAGAGCCGATTGTGGTATACTTCACATGGTACGCCAATTAGATAAGTTCTTGTTAAGTGGGGCAGAGAAACCCACTTTTTTGTTGTAGGGGCAAAATAGTCGGGCTGGAGGTCATTGAGCGGGGATGAAGAGCGAATTTATGCTGGCCATAACCCAGCTCTCGGCAGAGAAAAACCTGCCCAAAGAGGTGGTGCTTTCTGCCGTAGAGACAGCGCTGGTATCGGCTTACCGGAAGGACAGTTTTGCCTCCAACCAGGAGATTTCGGTCAAGATTGACCCCGCTACGGGTCGGGTTAAGGTTTGGGCGGAGAAAACCGTGGTTGAGCAGCCTTCGGATACGCGCCGTGAAATATCACTGGCCGATGCGGCTAAGCTCAAGCCAGATGTCCAGCTTGACGAGGTGGTCATGGTAGAAGCCACCCCCCGCAACGCCGGGCGTATTGCTGCGCAAACGGCCAAGCAGGTTATCCTCCAACGCCTTCATGAGGCGGAGCACAGCGCCATTTTTGAGGAATATTCCGATAAAGAAGGCGATATCGTCACCGGCGTGGTGCAGCGTATGGAGCCCCGACAGCTCTTCGTTGACCTGGGTAGAGCCGAGGCAATACTCCCCGCTGCCGAGCAGGTGCGCAATGAGAGGTATCGCATAGGCCAGAGGCTCAGGGTCTATCTCTTAGAGGTGGTTCGGACCAGCCGGGGACCTCAGGTAGTTGTTTCACGCTCTCACCCCGATTTACTGCGCCGTCTCTTTGAGCTGGAGGTGCCTGAGGTTCTGAGCGGGGTGGTCGAGATTAAGGTGATCGCCCGTGAAGCTGGTTATCGGAGCAAGATAGCGGTGGCGGCACGCCAGGAAGGCATTGACCCCGTTGGCTGTTGCGTTGGGCTTCGTGGTATCAGGATACAGAATATTATGCGAGAGCTGAATGGTGAAAAGCTGGATGTCGTTGTGTGGGACTCGGATGCCGCAGCTTTTATCGCCAATGCCCTGAGCCCGGCACAGGTACTGAGTGTGGAGCTGAATGAAGACGAGGGGATAGCTACCGTGGTTGTCCCTGACAGGCAGCTCTCCTTAGCCATCGGTAAAGAAGGGCAGAACGCTAGGCTGGCGGCTAAGCTCAGCGGCTGGCGGATTGATATCAAGAGTGCCTCAATCGCCGAGGAAGAAAAGTTGACCAAAGCCGAGCCTTCGGCTGAGGTAGAAGAAGAAGCGGTGGTCGGCGGAGAGCTTCCGCCTGAAGCGCCGCTGGCTCCGGAAGAAGAAGCTGAAGCTAAGGAAAAGGCGGAGCCTGAGCCCGTCCTTGAGACCGAGCTGGCGCCTCCAGAGACCATTCTGAAGCCGCCGGTGGAGGTAGGGGCTCCCAAGAAGCTTCGCTTTGCTGAGGATGTTATGGTCTCGGGACCGACTAAGGCGGTGTCCAAGTTAAGGAAGAAGAAAAAGAAGAGCGCCCCTGAGCGGAGCGCCGATGACGGCGTCAGGATCAGGAAGCAGCGCCGTGGACGAGAAATCCTTGATGAAGAGGAGGGTGAGGAGTATTAACTCACCTTCGGTTAAGCATATACCGCAGCGGACCTGTGTCGCTTGTGGCAAGGTAAGACCCAAGCGGGAGCTAATACGGCTGGTTCGGATTTCCGGTGGTGGGGTGGAGGTTGATAGTGGCGGCAGGAAGGCGGGGCGCGGCGCCTACTTATGCCCGGCAGCGGAGTGCTGGGAGGTGGGGCTAAAGAAGGGGCGGCTGGAGCATACTTTGCGCACCGCTATTACTCCCGATAATCGGGAGCAGCTTATCAAATACGGGCAGGAACTGGGATAAGGGGCGATTTAGTGGCTCAAAAGAGCAAAGCGGGTGAACCAGAGGCAAAGCTGATTGAGATTCCTCACTCGATAGCGGTGAGAAATCTGGCTGACCTGTTGCAGACCAGTGCCGTTGCCGTCATCAAACAGCTGATGCGAAACGGCATTTTTGCCAATATTAATCAGGTCATTGACTATGAGGCGGCAGCCGCGGTGGCGGTCAACCTTGGTTATGAAGCCCACCCCGAGCCCCGGGCCGCCCGTGCTGGAGAGAGCAAGCGCTATCAGCCCCAGGAAGAAGATGTCAGCGGGCTAAAACTGCGCCCGCCGGTAGTTACCATTATGGGGCATGTCAATCACGGCAAGACCAGACTCCTGGACGCTATCCGCCAGACCAATGTCATGGCTACCGAGGCTGGGGGCATTACCCAGCATATCGGCGCCTATCAGGTAGAGGTCAACGGGCAGAAGATTACCTTCTTGGATACCCCGGGGCACGAAGCTTTTACCGTGATGCGGGCTCGGGGCGCTCAGGTAACCGATATTACCGTCCTGGTGGTGGCGGCTGATGATGGAGTAATGCCGCAGACCCTGGAAGCTATTGACCATGCCCGGGCGGCGGGAGTGCCCATCGTGGTGGCGATTAATAAGATTGATAAGCCTGAGGCCAACCCTGATACGGTTAAGCAGCAGTTAGCCGATGCTGGCCTGGTTATTGAGGAATGGGGGGGCGATGTGGTCAGCGTTGCCATTTCGGCCAAGGAGAAAAAAGGCATCTCCGAATTACTGGATAATCTGCTGGTGGTGGCTGAGATGGAGGAGCTCAAGGCAGACCCGTCTCGCCCGGCGGTAGGGGTGGTTATTGAAGCCGAGATGGACAAGAGCCGTGGACCAATGGCTACGGTGCTGATTCAGACCGGGACCCTGAAGGTGGGTGATACCGTGGTCGTCGGCAGCACCTGGGGCAGGGTAAGGGCAATGTTTAATGATATGGGCAAGAGAGTAAGAAAAGCCGAGCCGTCCCTGCCGGTGGCAATCATGGGTCTGGACAGTCTGCCCCAGGTGGGCGATACCCTGACCGCTGTGGCTGGTGAGCACCAGGCACGGGCTTTAATACAAAAACACCAGCAGGAGATGGCGCCCAAGGCGGTGAGTCTGGACAACCTCTTTGACCAGATAAGCGCCGGACAGGTAAAAGAGCTTAACGTTATTCTCAAAGCCGATGTTCAGGGCAGTATTGAGCCGATAAGGAGCTCCCTGGAACGGCTGGCAACGGAGCAGGTTCAGGTCAGGATTATCCATAGTGGTAGCGGCAATATCACCGAGAGCGATGTAATGCTAGCTATTGCCTCCAAGGGGCTTATTATTGGTTTTGGCGCCGGCGATGAAGCCGGGGCAAGGCGCCTGGCTGATGTGGAAGGGATTGATATCCGTTCCTACGATGTGATTTACAATCTGGTGGACGATGTAGAGAAGGCGCTCAAGGGGATGTTAGAGCCCACCTATGAGGAGGTTATTGAAGGCAGGGCTGAGGTAAAGGAAGTCTTCTCCAGTGGCAAGAAGAGGAAGATAGCCGGTGTCGCGGTTAGCGAGGGCAAGGTGAGCCGGGGTGCCTCGCTCAGGGTGCGGCGCGGAGAGCAGGTAGTGGCTGAATCTGTGGTCGCCAGCCTGAGGCGTTTCAAGGATGACGTCAAGGAGGTAGCCTCTGGCTATGAGTGCGGGGTGGGCATCAAGGACTTTGAAGAATTTGAGGTTGGCGATATACTGGAATTTTTCCGCAAAGAGAGAACTAGCTAGAGGGCACTGGTTATGGCGCATCGCATTGAGCGGGTGAATAATCTTATTCGTCACGAGATCAGCCAGTTGCTTCAGCGCCAGGTCAAAGACCCGCGGCTTGACAATTTTATTGCTGTGACCGAGGTTTCCACCTCCCCCGACCTGCGCTACGCTAAGGTATTTGTCAGCTGTATGGGCAGCCAAGAAGAGAAACAGGAGATGCTGAGCGGGCTGGTGGCGGCTACTGGTTTCTTCCGCAACAAGCTGGCGAGACGCTTGCGCCTGCGCCGTATTCCTGAGCTGAGCTTTGAGTGGGACGATTCTATCGAGCGGGGGACCCACCTTTTGCAGCTGATTGATGAGGTCAGCGCCGATACCGATCCCGAGCGGCATAGTGACTAGCGTGGACGGTATACTAAATATCAATAAGCCCTGGGGTAAAACCTCTTTCAGCATTGTCTCCCTGGTAAAGCGCCTGAGCGGAGAGAAGCGTGTGGGGCATACTGGCACCCTCGACCCGGCAGCCACCGGCGTTTTACCGGTTTGCCTGGGTCAGGGAACGCGTGTTATCCAGTTCTTGCTGGAGGCACCCAAGGCTTATCGGGCTGAGATTGAATTCGGGGTGGCTACCGATACCTATGATGCTACCGGCACCGTCACCAGCCGGGGAGACCCCTCCATTGTTAGCCAGGAGAAGTTACTCTCAGCGCTTGACTCCTTTCGCGGCTTGATAGAGCAGACCCCTCCCATGTACAGCGCGGTGAAGCACGGCGGTAAGCCGCTTTACCAGCTGGCGCGCTCCGGTATCAAGGTGGAAAGAAAAAGCCGGCTGAGGTGGGTTTATCGTCTGGAGCTTACAAGCTGGCAGCCGCCGGTAGCCACCATAGAAGTGGAGTGTGGCAAGGGCACCTATATTCGCTCCTTGGCTGACGACCTGGGGCAGCTCCTGGGCTGTGGCGCCAGTTTAAAGAGCCTAACTCGCTTGAAGTGCGGGCTCTTCAGCATTGAAGACGCAGTTTCACTGCCGCAGCTTGAAGATGGCTTCCGCCATGGCTACTGGCAGCAGTTCATCTACCCCATAGACATTGTGCTTTCGCAGTGGGGGGCGGTGGTGGTTGATGACGCCGCTGAGGAAGATATAAGAAACGGGCGTCCCCTGGCTCTGGAGAGCGCCCATAACCTGCCTCCGTCCGTTCAGGGCAGTCGCTGCCGTGTCTATACCCGTGACGGCAGTTTCCTGGCTATGCTTTGCTTTGACTCGGAAAAGGGGCAGTGGCAGCCGGAGAAGGTCTTTGCCACCACTGATAGATAGTATTAATAGGTCTTGACAGCCTGCCTCTAAAGGGGTAT
Organism: Dehalococcoidia bacterium; assembly: GCA_030616265.1. Classification (GTDB taxonomy): domain Bacteria; phylum Chloroflexota; class Dehalococcoidia; order Dehalococcoidales; family BS750m-G39; genus E44-bin88. The sequence continues at coordinate 5,915 of JAUWXS010000004.1, read as the reverse complement.
AGTGCAACCGATACTAAGAAGGGGGTGATTCAGGTGCAGGCGTATTGCTTCAAGTGCAGACGTAAGGTAGATATAAGGAATCCCCAGAAGGTTACCCTGAAGAACGGCCGGCCAGCAACGAAAGGGGTCTGCCCTTCGTGCGGGACAAAAGTTTTCCGGATCGGTCAGGGCTAATCGGTCTGAGTGATTACGTTGGCTAGAGGTGGAGTAAGCAAATCCTCTTCAGTATAGGCATCAGAGTTAGCAGGAGTTTAAGCTCCTGCTTGCTGTGCCAAAGAGGTATTTTGCCCGTCAAATGAGTCTCTTCGGCAATAAATTCCAGCGAAATGTTATCGGCAGATGTTAGTGGGTGTGGCGTGGTCAGGTTTGTGCCTTTTCCCATGGTTTCTGCTGCTGGAAAGGAGGGAAATTAGACTTTGGGTAAGATAAATGTAGCCATAGTAGGAGTGGGTAACTGTGCCTCTTCCCTGGTTCAGGGCGTCCACTACTATGGAAAAGCCAAAGACAATGAATTCGTACCTGGACTTATGCATGTCAATCTCGGGGGGTATCATATCAGCGATATTAATTTCGTGGCTGCCTTTGATATTGATAAGAACAAGGTAGGCAAGGACCTGGCCCGAGCCATTGTTGCCGAACCCAATAATACCTTTAAGTTTTGTGAGGTGCCGACTACCGGAGTTAAGGTTCACCGGGGCATGACTCATGATGGGTTGGGCATATATCTATCCAAGATAATAGAGAAGGCGCCGGGCCCCACCGCCGATATTGTTAAAATCCTGAAAGAGACACGAACCGATGTGGTGATTAATTACCTGCCGGTTGGTAGCGAAGAAGCCACCAAGTGGTATATAGAGCAGGTGCTGGCCGCTGGCTGCGGCTTTATCAACTGCATTCCGGTCTTTATCGCCTGCGAGAAGTACTGGCAGCAGCGTTTCGAGCAAAGCGGGCTGCCGGTTATCGGCGATGACATAAAATCTCAGGTAGGGGCTACTATCGCTCATCGTGTCCTCACCCGATTGTTCAGGGACCGTGGGGTGAAACTGGAGCGGACCTACCAGTTGAACTTCGGCGGTAATACCGACTTCTATAATATGCTGGAGAGGGAACGACTTGAGTCCAAGAAGATATCCAAGACCACCTCCGTCACCTCTCAGCTGGATTATGAGCTTAAACCCGATGACATCCATGTCGGCCCCAGTGATTACGTCCCCTGGCTGCTCGACCGCAAGTTCTGCCATATCAGGATGGAGGGGCGAACCTTCGGTGATGTTCCCCTCAATCTGGAGATGAAGCTTGAGGTGTGGGACAGCCCCAACTCGGCAGGGGTGGTCATTGATGCTATAAGGTGCTGTAAGCTTGCCTTAGACCGTGGACTTAAAGGAGCCCTGGTATCTCCCTCGTCCTACTTTATGAAGTCACCACCAGTCCAGTATACCGATGACCAGGCTCGCCAGAATGTGGAAGAGTTTATTGCTACTAATCAGCCAGTGGAGAGCACGCCCGTTTGATTGAGTCGCCACGGAGGTTTGGGTAGCCAGCGGTGAAGATAGCGTTAGTTTCGCCGTATGATTTCGCCTATCCCGGCAGCGTCTGCATTCATATTTCCTACCTTGAGCGTCACCTTACCCGTATGGGCCATGATGTTAAGGTCATTGCTCCCGCCTCTAAGGCTATTTCCGGCTTTGGCGACAGGCTCATTTCTATCGGCAGACCCCGCCCCGTTCCCACCAGCGGTTCCATTGCCCGGCTTACTCTGTCACTGTGGCTGTCCTCTAGAATAAAAGAAGTCCTCAAGCGGGAAAACTTTGATATTATCCACCTTCACGAGCCTTTAATGCCCATGTTATGTACCAGTGTGCTCCGCCTGTCGCAAACGGCAAATGTAGGCACCTTTCATGCCACTAACGGCAGACCGGGCTGGAATCTGGGTCGCCCCATTAGCAAGTGGTTTTTGAAGAGGTGGTTCCGCAAGCTTGACGGCAAGATTGCGGTCTCTAGACCAGCCATGGAGTTTGCCCACGGGCGCTTCCCAGGATACTATAATATTATCCCCAGCGGCGTGGATTTGGACCATTTCTCCCCCGATGTGGCTCCGATTGATGAGTTCGACGACGGCAAGTTAAATATCCTGTTCGTCGGTCGCCTGGAGAAGCGAAAGGGCTTGAACTATCTGCTTGAAGCCTTCGGGCGGGTTAAACAGGAAGTGCCCGATTCAAGGCTTATTGTCGTCGGCCCCGGCACCAGGCTGCGGCGTAAGTATGAGAAGCAGGTGGCAAAGAGCGGCCTTGAAGATGTCGCCTTTATCGGCTTTGCCCCTTACCAGGATTTGCCCCGCTACTACAAGACCGCTGATGTTTTCTGCACTCCAGCCACCGGGTCGGAGAGCTTCGGCATTATTCTGCTTGAGGCTATGGCGGTAGCTAAGCCGATTGTGGCTTCAGATATAGAAGGTTATGCCAACTTGATAAGCGATGGCGTTGATGGGATGCTGGTGCCGCCCAAAGATAGCCAAAGCCTGGCCCGGGCTTTAGTTACCCTTCTGACCAACCAGTCACTTCGCCAGGAGATGGGGGCACAGGGGAGGGCTAAAGCCCTGAATTATGGCTGGGAAAGTATTGCCCGCAGTGTCCTGGATTATTATATGAGGGTGCTCAGTGAGCCGCCCTGGAATAAGCAGTTCCCCCAGAAGAAAGCGACACCGATTTCGGTCTAAGCCAAAAGCGGGAGTAGTTTAAGTTAATACCGTTTCACAAAAATCAGGCTCTAAAGAAGGTCTATCCCGAATTCGCCGTGCCATAGCCCATCGCCTTACCCAGCCGGTGGTGGGGGTTCTGGCCAGGACACCCCTAACCCCCGACATCATAACCTGGTTTGGCTTTATATTAGTCCTCGGGGCGGCGGCGCTTATTATTACCGGACACCCTTTTGCCGCTGGCTTCGTGGTGCTGGCGGCGGGCTTTTTTGATATCCTGGATGGAGCGCTGGCCCGGCTTACGGGGCGGGTTACTCCCTTCGGCGGCGTCCTCGACTCCACCCTTGACCGCTTGTCCGATGCGGCGCTGCTAGTGGCCATTCTGGTCTTCTTCGAAGATACGCCGTGGCTGGTGCTGCTGGTCTTCCTGGCCCTGGTCGGCTCTCTGCTGGTGAGCTATATCAGAGCCAGGGCGCAGGCAGCTGGTCTGGAGTGCCGGGCGGGAATCTTTACCCGCTCCGAGAGGATAATTGTGCTGGCGTTGGGTCTTTTACTGAGTCACCAGACTAATGCCCTGGTTATCGCCCTGGCTATAATAGTGGTCCTCAGCTTTTTCACCGCCGGCCAGAGGTTATTTTATGTCTGGCGGCATCAAAAAAGCGGCTAGCCCTTAGCCCTTTTATTTAGGGCAGGATTTATGTTATAAGAGGATGGAAAGAGTAGAGGAGGGATAATGCCGGTTATCGCTATCGTTGGAGCCCAGTGGGGGGATGAGGGGAAGGGCAAGGTGGTTGACATGCTGGCTCAGCAGGCCAGGATGGTAGTCCGTTTTTCCGGCGGTGATAATGCCGGTCATTCCGTGGTTAACCCCTCTGGTGAGTTTAAACTGCACCTTATTCCCTCGGGCATTTTTAACGCCGGGGTGGCTTGTATCATCGGCAACGGGGTGGTGATTAACCCCAAGGTCTTAATCGGCGAGATAGATAATTTAAATGAGCTTGGCGTGGATACCAGCCACCTGTTTATCAGCGACCGGGCTCACCTGATTATGCCCTATCATCTTCTCCTCGACGGTCTGGAGGAGGAGGCGCTGGGGGGCAAGGCGATAGGTACCACCCGAAAGGGGGTGGGCCCCGCCTTTGCCGATAAGGCAGCCAGGCTGGGTATTAGAGCCGGCGACCTCCTGGATAAAGAGGCTTTAAAAGAGCGCCTTAGCGCTGTACTGGACTACAAGAATGTTATCCTGACCAAGGTCTATGGGGCTAAGCCCCTGTCGCTGGATGAGGTCTATAGCCAGTATTGCCAGTACGGGGAGCGTCTGGCGCCTTGTATTCGGGAGACGACCATCATGGTGGACGAGGCAGTGAGTCGGGGAGAGCTGGTGATACTGGAGGGGGCTCAGGGCGCTTTGCTCGACCCCGATTTCGGCACCTATCCCTACACCACTTCGTCATCGCCCCTGGCGGCGGGCAGCTGCCTGGGTGCGGGCTTAGGCCCGACCAGGCTCGACCGCGTTCTGGGTGTGTATAAGGCTTACTGCACCCGGGTGGGCAGCGGCCCCATGCCCACTGAATTAAATGACCAAACCGGCGAGCTGATTCGGGAAAGGGCGCACGAGTACGGCACCACCACCGGACGGCCGCGCCGTTGCGGCTGGCTTGACGCCGTTGCCGCCCGCTTCAGCAGACGGATTAACGGCTTAACCGGGGCGGTGATTACCCGTCTTGATATCCTTGATGTCCTGCCCAGCTTCAAGATTTGCGTCGGCTACGAGCTGGACGGACAGAAGATTGATTATTTCCCGGGCAATATAGCGGCCCTGGCACGGTGTAAACCCATCTACGAGGAACTGCCCGGCTGGCAGGCCCCCACCACCGATATTCGGAGTTACGAGCAGCTGCCTATGGAAGCCCGCCAGTATGTAGCCCGGGTGGAGGAGCTTATCTCCTGCCCGGTCAACCTTATCTGCGTGGGGCCGGGGCGGGAGCAGGCTATAGAGAAGACGCCTATCTTATAGCGGAGGAGTCAGATGGCGATAGTGAGACCAGCTACCGAGCAGGATATACCGCGTATCCTGGAGCTTTACGAAGAGCTGACGGGTGAGCGGCACGACCTTACCCGGCATGAGACCCAGCCGCTATTCGCCGAAATCGCCGCCATGCCCGGCCACGAGCTTCTGGTGGCTGAGGAAGACAATGTGGTGGTCGGCACCATGGTGCTATTGATCGTACCCAACTTCTCCCACGGCGCTCTTCCCTGGGCGATTGTGGAGAACCTGGTTGTTGACGTCGGCTACCGCCGTCGGGGGATTGGCCGATTGCTTACGGAGTATGCCATTGCTCGCGCCCGTGAGGCTGGCTGCTATAAGGTCCAACTCCTCAGCGGTGTAAAACGCCGAGAGGCCCCCCGATTCTATAAGGCTCTGGGCTTTAAGACCTCTGCTTACGGATTCCGCCTCTATCTCTAGTGGACGGGCGCTCTACACCGGCAAATCGATCTTGTATTCTTTCAGCGTCTCTTTGATGATGGCGGCCGATTTTTGGCTGGCCTCGACAAGGGGGAGGCGGGGCTTGCCGACATTAAAACCAATGTGGTTGAGGGCGTATTTTAGCGGCGCTGGGTTAGGCTCGATAAAGAGCGCGTCTACCAGCGGCAGCAGGTGGCGGTGAATAGCGGCGGCTTCGGCGATTTTACCGCCGAGAATGTTATCCATCATCTTTTTGATCTGCTTGCCTACAAGATGGGTGGCAACGCCGATGGTGCCATAGCCACCGAGAGCCATGATGTGAAAGGCATCGTTATCATTGCCGCTCCAGATGAGGAAGTCCTTGCTGGCGTTATTGAGCGTCTTAGCCACGTGGCCCATATCGCTGCAGGCCTCTTTGACGCCGACGATGTTATCAATCTGGCTTAGCCTGACCATGGTTTCCACCGACATATTGATAACCACCCGTGAGGGTATGTTATACATTATGATGGGCAGGCTCGTGTTATCGGCGACGGCCTTGAAATGCTGGTAGATGCCTTCTTGAGTGGGCTTGTTATAGTAGGGAACGACCAGTAAGCAGCCGTCAACCCCGATTTTCTCCGCCTTTTTGGTGGCTTCCACGGCTTCGGTGGTGCTGTTACTGCCGGTGTAGGCGATGATTGTCCCGCGCCCCCCCACCGCCGATTTCACCTCGGTAAAGAGGCGCATTTCCTCTTCCCAGCTCAGCGTCGG
>JAUWXS010000081.1 GCA_030616265.1 Dehalococcoidia bacterium | reverse complement strand
ATTTTACTTTTCATCGACCTTTAATTATCCTCCTTAGGTCTTGATATCCCCACAAAATAAAGATGCAAAACTATGCCTCTCCTCTCGTGGAGACAAGGTTTTTTTGTCTTTTCGGCTGCTTTCACGTATGCGCTTCCCTTGCGGGTTCTACCATAAAACCACCTCCTTCAATATAAAGTCAGCTAACATCACGGACTTTCCCTGATGTTATCATAGACCACTATAGCACACTTTCTCCGTTTGTCAAGCCCTCATTGTAGCTTGGCATCATACCTTAAATTTTAATAAATTAAACTCCGCTAAAGGACTATAACAAGTATACCCTTTGTCAATCCCTATGTTTCCTGGGTCAGGGTAGCCAGGAACTCGGCGTTAGTCTTGGTCTTGCGCATGCGGTCGAGCACCCGTTCCGTGGTCTCGGAGAAGTTGATGGAATCGGAGGCAATCATCGAGACCATCCGCCTTAGCAGCCATACCTGCTTTAAGGTCTCCTCGCTCAGCAAAAGCTCCTCGCGCCGGGTGCTGCTGCGCGGGATATCCATGGCCGGGAAGACGCGCCGCTCGGCCAGTCGGCGGTCGAGGTGCAACTCCATATTCCCCGTCCCCTTGAACTCCTCGTAGATAAGCTCGTCCATTCGGCTGCCGGTATCGATGAGGCAGGTGGCGATGATGGTCAGGCTGCCGCCTTCAAGGGTATTGCGGGCGGCGCCGAAGAAGTGCTTAGGCGGGTAGAGGGCGGCGGGGTCGATGCCGCCGGATAGGGTTCGGCCGCTGGGGGGCATGACCAGGTTATAAGAGCGGGTGAGGCGGGTAATGCCGTCAAGCAGTATTACCACATCCTTGGCGCTCTCCACCATCCGCTTGGCTCTCTCCAGGGCCAGCTCGGCGACGCGGGTGTGGTTCTCCACCGGCTCGTCGAAGGTGGCTGAAATCACCTCCCCCTTCACCGACTGCTTCATATCGGTAACCTCCTCCGGTCGCTCGCCGATGAGGCACACTATGAGGTGAATATCGTTGTAGTTGGTGCTGATGGCGTTGGCGATAGACTTGAGCAGAATCGTCTTACCCGCTTTGGGCGGCGAGACAATCAGCCCTCGCTGCCCCCGCCCGATGGGGGCAATCAGGTTCAAAAGTCGGGTGGAGAGGTCTTCGGGCCTGGTCTCCAGGTTGATTAATTTATCGGGGAAGGTGGGGGTGAGCGAGCCGAAGGGGGAGCGCTTCTTGATCAGCTCGGGGTTCATTTCGTTAATCGTCTCCACCCTCACCAGCCCGTAGTACTTCTCGCCGTTCTTGGGCGGTCTCACCTGGCCGGCAACCACGTCGCCGTTGCGCAGACCGAAGCGGCGTATCTGGGACTGGGAGACATAGACATCGGACGAGCTGGGCAGCAGGCTGCCCTGCCTCAGGAACCCGTAGCCCTCGCCGATAATCTCCAGGACGCCGCCGGAAAAGTTGTAGCCCTGCTGCTCGGCGTTGGCCTGAAGCAGGCGCTTGACCAGGTCCTGCTTCTTGAGGTTGGTGTAGCTGGAGATGCCCATCTCCTTGGCCTTTTCGAGCAGCTCTTCTCTGGTTTTACCTTCTAATTCGCTGATATTCATAAGCGTAGTCTCACCTTCTATGGTTATTTATCTACCCCGTCTTATTGCCCTGAGAGGCGTTGCCAGTCACCGAGGAAACGGGCGACGCCGATATCGGTAAGCGGGTGTTGTATCATCTGCGTCAGGACCTTATAGGGAACGGTGGCAATGTGGGCACCGGCCAGGGCTGCCGCCAGACAGTGCTGGGGGTGGCGGATGCTGGCGGCAATCACCTGGGTGTCGAATTCGTAGTATTCAAAGACGTCGACGATGTCCCTGACCACCTCCATGCCGTCGTGGCCGGCATCATCCAGCCTGCCGACAAAGGGGCTGACATAGGCGGCGCCGGCCTGGGCGCCGAGCAGGGCTTGATTCAGCGAGAAGCACAGGGTAAAGTTAACCCTTATCTTCTTCTTGGCCAGGGCTGATGTTGCCTCCAGGCCGTCGGCGGTAGCCGGTATTTTAACCACGACATTGGGTGCCCAGGCAGCGATTTTTTGTGCCTGCTCAATCATGGCTTTAGCCTTCTCCACCAGCACCTCAACCGAAATCGGCCCCGGGATGATGGAGCAGATTTCCTTGACCACCGCCTCGTAGTCAGCCTTTCCTTCTTTGGAAACCAGGCTGGGGTTGGTGGTAACCCCGCTGATAACACCCAGCCTGGCTGCCTCCTTGATTTGGTCTATATTGGCTGTATCCAGGAATATTTGCATTTAATCTCCTCTATTATTGTTCACAGTCTGTGGGGGTGGTGATGTTTCCGTGCACATAAACCGTCAGACCGATTGAGTTGGTAGCTACCACCTCGAGATCATAGGTTACGCCGCACCCCGCCGGCGAAATCCAACTAGTACCGTCCCAGGACGTTTCATTTATAGTTCCTGAGCCATCCCACGGCACCCCATTTACATATAGAATCACGCTGGTGACCGGGTAAGGGCCCAACAGAAGGCTGATGTCCTGCGCCCCAAAGTAGATTTCGATGTCGCAGTATGTGCAATCAGGAGGCGGGTCACACTCGCAGTAGGTATCAGTCTCAAGCCAGCCGTAGAGTACATCCTCCGCGGTAACCTGCTCTTCCTGCACCCAGACCGTTACCGAGTCATGGTCGGTGACGATGTTGCTGTAATCGTAGCTGCAATGCGCGCTGCCGTAAACTATATTGATGTTTGCCCCCGGGTACTCAGCATAGGCATAATATTCAATGGCTATGCTTTGTCCCGGTGAAAGTAGGGGTATCTCTTGTAGGTCAAAGATAAGTTCTACTCCATCCGCCACCAGATTAATTGCATCAGGCGGTCTGGAGTATGCCTGGTCATTATAGTAGAGAATTGGTGGATAATCATAGTCAAACACCAGGCAATAGGGCAGGAAGTCCACTATCTCCAGGTCGATGATATCGCGACATTCCCCGTCGTTTTCAATCTCTAACACGAAGGTAACCAGTTGACCGGGATGGACTTCAATCTCGTCCACCCACGTCCCATATGGCTCATACCATATCCACTTTTCCACATCTATGCCCGGCTGGCAGGGGCACACACAATCGCACCAGTTACCCTCGCTCCAGGGCTCCTGGCTCTTGCCCGCGCTCGCGTTGTTGTTGCTCACCGCGTCCTCTGCCGAGGAATGGGCTTCCGCCGGGTCCACGCCGTTGGGCGGGTCGGTCTGGTCGGCATCGGGGTCTCTGGAATCGTTAACGAAGCCCGCGGTATAGACGCCGCCCCCGGGCATAACTCCCTGGGCGGGCGTGTCGGTCGATGACCCCGACACCACTATGTTTTCCTGGTCGTTCAGGCCGGGCACGTTAAAGTTCCCCGCGTAGCACGACTCAATAATAACGCTGACGTGGCAGCAGCCCGGTGTGCCGCATTCCTGACCGTCGCAGGCGTCGAAATCACCCAACATGTCGGCCAGTGCCGAAGGCGTCAACAACTCGCCCGTCTTACTCCCCGAGCTGTCGTAGATGCTGATGCCGCCCTCGGGTCGGCTGGAGCTCTTCTTACTGCCGTGCCCGCAGATATATATCATGACGTGGTCGCCGCACTTCGCCTGTGCCGCCAGGTCCGCAATCGCCTGGCCGATGTCATTCAGAGAATTATTACCCGGACCCAAATTGCCGGCAGATGTATAGCCCTGTTCCCCGGCGACGTCGGCCACGCTGCTGGAAGCCTCTTGGGCGATGGGCGTGCCCTGGGCGATATGGCTGGCTTTATCGCCGCAGTTAATAACCAGCACGAGGTAGTTTATATCGTAGCCGCAGGGCCCCTCTTCTGGACCCGCCGGTGGCGTTCCGTCGCCGTCCCCGTTACCGTTGCCGTTACCGTTGCCGTTGGGCGGCGGTGGCGGCCAGTGGACGAATTCGGGCAGCGGCGGCATAGCGGTTAAGAAAACAAAGTGGTCTTCGATTTCGCCGTAGGCGAATTGTCCGCTACCGTCCCAGCCCCCCACGCTGGCGAACAGGCTCTGGTCAACCTCG
>JAUWXS010000143.1 GCA_030616265.1 Dehalococcoidia bacterium | reverse complement strand
CGCCTTCTCAAGCTCGTCCTGCCCCCGCCCCGAAACGACGGGATTGGGGTCGAGCATGGCCATATGCACCTCGCTGACGCCGGCGGAAATGATAGCCCCGGCGCAGGGCGGAGTCCGGCCGTAATGTGAGCAGGGCTCCAGGGTGACATACATCACCCCCCCCTCCGCCTCCCCGCCCGCCTGCTTCAAGGCTAACGCCTCGGCATGGTGGGAGCCCGGCGGCTGGGTATAGCCCTGCCCGACAACCTCGCCCTTCTTCACCACCACCGCCCCCACCGCAGGGTTGGGGCTGGCCTGCCCCAGAGCCAGCTTAGCCAGGGAGAGCGCCTGCTCCATATAGTCCATAGCACCGCCATTCTAGCACCTACCTGAAAAAAAGTGCAACCTTGGGGGTTTTTACCCCACAAAAACTTTGTCTTTGCGGGGACCCCGTATTCACCCCTCTTAGACACCCCAGAGGGTTGGAAACCTGAAAGTGGCGTCAGCTCCATATACTTTGGGGGAGTTGAAGAGGGGGCAAAGCCCCCTCTTCTTGAAAGACCTTTGAACCAGACCATCTTAGCCTTACTAGAAGGATACCGCCAGATAAGGTATAATTAAGACCAGCTAGAGAGGATAAGATATACATATAAATGAAAACGATTCTCCGCGACATCCTGATAACGCTAGCCATAGCCGTAGCCATTTTCTTGCTGCTGCGAGCCACCCTGCAGAGTTACGTTGTCCTCCAGCGCTGCATGGAGCCCAACTATCAAGAAGGAGACCGGCTGCTGGTAAACAAAGCGGTCTATTGGTTCCGCGAGCCGGAAAGGGGCGATGTGATTATACTGGACCCGCCCTTTGAAACCGAAGAGGTCTATATCAAACGCCTCATCGCCATACCCGGCGATACGGTAGAGGTAAAAGACGGCGCCGTATATATTAACGGCACCGCCATAGACGAGTCTTACATCGAGGAGTCCCCCACCTACACCTTCCCCCTGACGGAAATCGGCGAGGGTGAATACTTTGTCCTCGGCGATAACCGCAATAACGCCAATGACTCCCATGTATGGGGGACAGTGCCCCGTGATAACATAATTGGCAAAGCCTGGCTCGTCTTCTGGCCGCTAAGTTCCTGGGGGCTGGCTCACAGCTACCCGCTGGAAGAGCAGCCTGCCGTCGCCACTGAGTAGATAGCGCCCTTACTAAAGGGATAGAAGGGGATAGGGTTGACAAAAAATATAGAAGAAATCTTTGAAAAAGCGGGGGCGATTCTTAAGGGCCACTTCCTGCTCACCTCCGGCTTGCACTCCCCCGTCTACTGGGAGAAGTTCAAGGTCCTGCAATCCCCTCCCCCCACCGAGCAGCTCTGCCGCCTCATTGCCGACCACTTTCGGGAGCAAAAAATCCAGGTGGTCGCCGCCCCCACCACGGGCGGCATCATCCTCGCTTTCGAAACCGCCCGCCAGCTGGGCGTAAGGGGCATCTTCGCCGAAAAGACGGGCGAAAAAGAGCGGGCTTTTAAGCGGGGCTTTAACATAGAACCCGGCGAGCGGGTCCTCATCGTGGACGATATCCTCACCACGGGCGGCTCCCTCCGCCAGACGATGGCGGCGGTGAAAAAGCTGGGCGGGGAAATTATCGGCATCGGGGTTATGGTTGACCGCTCCGAACAAGAGATGGACCTCGGTGTTCCCCTCTTTAGCTGCCTCCGCGCCGAAGCGGTGACCTACCCCCCCGAAGACTGCCCCCTCTGTAAAGCCAAGGTTCCCCTGGTCAAACCGGGCGGTGGATAGAACCAAAAGAGCTATTGACAAAAATCCAGCCAGCCCATATACTAAAAATGGCTATCGACCCGCAAGGGCGGTAAGCTTATTTACTCCAAAATTCTTAACAATCTAGGTCGCTTGGATCGGATACGACCGAGACGGCAGAAATAGATTCCGTATTTATGAATGCCTTCTCTGGCTTGTGTCGGAGAAGGTATTTTTAATATCAATCGGGTCGGGTTGAAATGCTCAAATTAGGATTTATTGGAGCCGGAACTGTAGGCACTGCCCTGGCGGTGCGGCTGAACCAGAGCGGCTACCCCGTAGTCGCCGTATCCAGCCGCAGCCAGGCGTCGGCCCAAAAGCTGGCGCAGGCAGTCGGTAGCTGCCGTGTCTTCGATAGCAGCCAGGCCGCCGCCGATAACGCCGAGCTTATTTTCATTACCACCCCCGACGACGCTATCGCCCCGGTAGCTGCTGAAATCAACTGGCATTCGGGGCAGAGCGTAGTCCACTGCAGCGGGGCTGATTCTGTGGACATTCTGCAGCCAGCCAAAGAAGCGGGAGCCAGTGTCAG